>CACXRO010000087.1 GCA_902770045.1 uncultured bacterium | reverse complement strand
GCGGTGCGGGAGCTCGAGTTCGCGGCGACGCACCTGATCCGCACTCTGTCGGGAATCGTGTCCGCGCAGCCGGTGTTCGCGAATGCGCTGAAGCAGCTCGGCGCGTTCTTTGCGACGATCTCCGATCCTGCCGCGTGCATGCTGTCCGTGCACGACTATGTGCAGCGTGTGGACGCGAAGCTCGCGGGGCTTCTCGACGCGTACCGCGGCATATCGCGCGCGTTCGAGCAGCGGGAGCACGAGATCAAGTTCGGGGCGTCCGGCTCCACGATGGCGGCGGAGACGCTCGCGCTGGCGCGGGACACCAACGCCCGCGTCAAGCGCATCGACGCGCGCGGCGCATCCCGCAGAGGCGGACGCAAGGAGGCGCGCGAGCGGCAGGAGGCGTGCTTCAGGTACTGGGAGCTCGGCCTTACGAAGGAGGCGGTCAGGAACGCTTCCAACGGCAGGCCGCGGCACGAGGACGTGTTCGACTACTACCGACGCGAGCTCGCCGAGATTGGCGTGGAGTCGAGCGAGGAGTTCAAAACGCTCCTCGTCCGCCGGCAGAAGCGACTCTCGCAGTCGGCCCGATGACCGCGGCAGTTTCCGCGGCGGTTTTTTGGTATAATACACCCAATGAAACAGGCAGACATTGACGCGGTTGGAAAGTATGTCGCCGAGGTCGCGAAGCTTGCGAAGACCGGCAATGCGACAGAGCATACGTTTCGCGGTGCACTTGCCACGCTCCTTGACGCGCTCGCTCCGGGGCTTAAGGCTGTGAACGAGCCGAAGCGCACCGACTGCGGCGCCCCGGACTTCATCGTCCAGAACAAGGGCGGGGCTGGCGTCTTCTTCGTCGAGGCGAAGTGCATAGGCGACGACGACCTCGACGGCAAGAAGCGCTCCGGCCACAAAGAGCAGTTCGACCGCTACAAGTCTGCTCTTGATACCATCATCTTCACCGATTACCTCGACTTCCGCCTCTACTGTCACGGGCACCCGGTCGATCCTGTTCGCATCGCCGACTGGGACGGTGAGGGCAAGGTCAAGGGCAAGCCGGAGAACTACGCCGCCCTGATCGACCTCGTCGCTGAAAAAGCCGCCAAAGCCAAGCCGCAGCAGATCGACAGCGCCAAGCGCCTCGCCGAGCTGATGGCCGCCAAGGCGCGGATGCTCCAAACTGCCGCGTTCAACTACATCAAGCCGCTGGCCGAGGCCTGGGACAGAGAAGAGGATGATAGACCCAATCCCCTCGATTACCAGCTCCTCGACATGCTGCTTGATCTACGGGAAGTATTGATGCCGGACGTCGGCGCGGAGGAGTTTTCGGACATCTTCGCCCAGACCCTGACCTACGGCATGTTCGCCGCGCGGCTCAACGACCCTACGCCGGAAGATTTCACGCGCGAAGAAGCGCTGCGGCTCATCCCCAAGACAAATCCGTTTCTCAAGAAGCTCTTTCAGTATGTAGCCAGTAATCTCGAGGACGAACTGGTGTGGATAGTTGACGGCCTCGCCGACCTCTTCCGCTCGGTCAACGTCGCCAATCTCATGCGCGACTACCGCCGCACCGGTGCAGACCCGATGATCCACTTCTACGAGGACTTCCTCGCCGCCTACGACGCGGGGCTCCGCAAGGACCGCGGCGTCTGGTATACGCCGATCCAGGTGGTGAAGTTCATCGTCGGCGCGGCAGACTGGGCGCTGCGCAAGCACTTAGGCATCGAGGATGGCCTCGCCGACAAATCCAAGACGGAGATCGAAGTCGAGGAAGTCGCGCCCCACGGAAAGCGCATGGTGCGCAAGGTCAAGAAGACCGTTCACCGTGTCCAGCTGCTCGACCCCGCGACCGGAACCGGCACGTTTCTTGCTGAGGCCATTCGCCAGATCCACGCGAAGTTCGCGCACAACGGAGGAATGTGGCCTGGCTATGTCGAAAGCGACCTGCTGCCGCGCCTCAACGGCTTCGAGCTCCTGATGGCGTCGTATACGATGGCGCACATCAAGATAGACATGGCGATCCGCGAGACCGGCGTTGCGCCGTCCGGCAAGGAGCGCTTCCG
>CACXRO010000086.1 GCA_902770045.1 uncultured bacterium | reverse complement strand
CAAAGGCTACGACTTCCGCAACCGTTTCAACCCCTTCACCCCCTGACATCCCATGAGCTACACATTCCACGTTCCCACCAAGGTCCTCTTCGGCGCCGGCGTCCTGAAGAAGCTCCACGAGGAGAAGCTGCCCGGCAAAAAGGCGCTCGTCGTCATCTCCAACGGCAAGTCCACCCGCACGAACGGCTCGCTCGCCGCGCTCGAGGCGGAGCTCGACGCCGCGGGCGTCGCGCACGTCCTCTTCGACAAGATCCAGGCCAACCCCCTCGAGCCCACCGTCCAGGAGGGCGTCGAGTTCGGCCGCGCGCAGGGCGTCGACTTCGTGATCGGCCTCGGCGGCGGCTCGGTGATGGACGCCGCCAAGGCCATCGCCGCGATGATCCCGCAGCAGGGCGGCCGCGTCTGGGACTACATGGCGACCGGCACCTCGGAGCACCGCCCGTTCAACGCGCCGCTGCTGCTCTTCGTGGCGATCACGACGAGCGCCGGCACGGGCTCGGAGGTGGACGCCGGCTCGGTGATCACGAGCCCCGTCACGCACGAGAAGGGCGCCTTCTTCTCGCAGTGCCCCGCGCTCGCCGTCGTCGATCCCGCGCTGATGGTCACGGTCCCGCCGAAGTTCACCGCCTACCAGGGCTTCGACGCGCTCTTCCACAACACCGAGGGCTACATCAGCCAGTTCGGCAACGAGATGGGCGCGATGGTCGAGCTCGAGGCGATCCGCCTGCTCGGCAAGTGGCTCCCGGTCGCCGTCGCCGACGGCGCGAACCTCGAGGCGCGCACGAAGGTCGCCTTCGCCAACACGCTCGGCGGCTACTCGATGGACGTCTCCACCTGCACGAGCGAGCACGCGATCGAGCACGCCCTTTCCGGCGAGCACCAGGACCTGCCGCACGGCGCGGGCCTCGTCATGATCTCGCTGGCCTACTACAAGACGTTCATCGACCGCGGCGACTGCCCGGAGAAGTTCGTCGAGATGGCCCGCGCGCTCGGCAAGGCCGACGCCACGAAGCCCGCGGACTTCCTCGACGCCCTCGCGGCGCTCCAGAAGGCCTGCGGCGTCGACGCCCTCGCGATGAGCGACTACGGCATCCGGCCCGAGGAGTTCCCCGGCATGGTGAAGCTCGCCCGCAGCGCCGTCGGGATGCTCTTCTCCTGCGATCCGTCGGAGCTCTCCGACGACGACGTCCTCGCCATCCTGCGGGCGTCATACCGCTAACCCCGAAATGGAAGCCTGACCATGAAGGGGGGCGTCACGGCTATGGCCGCACTTGCAGCCCTGTCCGTCGCTGCCGCGTCCGCGGACCCCGTCCCGGCCGCGGACGTGCACTGCCACTTCATCACGCCGGGCTACCTGGCGCTGCTGGAGAAGCACGGCGCGCTGATGGACGAGCTCTACCCGATCCCCGCGTGGTCGCCCGAGGCGCTGGGCGCGTTCCTCGACGACGCCGGGATCGGCCTCGCCGTCCTCACGTCGGTCGCGCCGCAGCCGCACTTCGGCGACGCCGCGGAGAGCGCGGCGGCCTGCCGCGAGCTCAACGACGAGGCCGCGCGCCTCGCCGCCGCCGACCCGGCGCGGCTCAAGTGGTGCGCGACGCTGCCGCTGCCCTCCGTCCCGGAGGCGGTCGCGGAGGCCGAACGCGCGCTCGACGAGCTCGGCGCCGCCGGCGTGAAGCTCCCCACGAACGCGCGCGGGCTCTACCTCGGCGACGAGGCGCTCGACCCGCTGATGGCGGCGCTCGACGCCCGCGGCGCCGTCGCGATCCTCCACCCGCACCGCCCCGAGCCGTTCGACGCGAAGCTCGCGGACGGCCTCCCGCTCGCGATGTACGAGTATCCGGCCGAGACGACGCGCGCCCTCGCGCGGCTCTTCGCCCGCAACGTCCCGGCCCGCTACCCGAACGTGAAGTTCGTCGTCCCGCACGCCGGCGCGTTCCTCCCGCTCGCACTCCCGCGCATGCGCGCCGTCCACCCGATCGTCCGCGCGAAGGGCTACGCCGGGGAGATCGACTGGGACGCCAACCTGCGCTCCCTCTGGTTCGACCTCGCCGGTTCCCCCACCGCGGAGAGCGT
>CACXRO010000085.1 GCA_902770045.1 uncultured bacterium | reverse complement strand
CTTTCGCCTCCAAGCTCGTGTCCGGCAAGGAGGTCGTCTGCGAGTCGGAGCAGGATGTCGACGCGGCCTTCGCCGCCGAGATCGACAAGTTCTCCAAGGGCCTTCCCACCGCGCTCGACAAGGCGGAGGCGGTGTTCCAGGCGAATCACATCCCGCCGGAGGCGGCCGGCGCGATCCGCGCCCAGATCTGCCATCACGGCAAGTTCGACCCGAAGGTCTACGACATTGAGAAGTTCCCCGCCCTCGCCGACAAGTTCACGCCTCTCCTGAATGCGCTTCTCGCCGCGCTGGCCGATCGGGACGTCTCCAAGGAGGACGGACTTCTCGCGATCGAGGTCTTCATCACCAGCACCTTCACGGAGTTCGGCAAGCAGTTCCCGGACATGGACGACCAGAGCGAGCGGTTCAACGCGCTTTGCACCGCCCTCACGATCATGTTCAAGGGCGACTTCTCCGCCGCGGCGCCGCTGGTCGCGTTCCTCGAACGCGCCGACGTCGCGCGGGCTCTTCTCTTCAACCAGAGCGCGACTGCTCTGGACGCGGTCTTGCGCACGGTGAAGGGCCAGCTCGATCCGAAGACGGCCAACGACGCGCTCCTCGCCTCGCTCGGCACGCCCAAGGTCCAGCCGCACCATGCCGCCGCGCTCGTCAAGGCCGCGCGCGACGCCGGTCTCACGGCTGCGTCCGAGGCCGACATCCTCGCGCTCTTCGCGCCGGGCAAGCCCGCCGGAACGGCGCTCGCGGAGGCGGTCGCCGCCTCGCCCGCCGTCGTCACGCCGCAGCTTCTGCAAAGTCTCGCGGCCGGCGTGCTGCGCGCGTTTTCAGACGCGATCCACGACGGCGTTGCCTCCGCCGCGCTCTCCGCGCCCGAGGCCGACTTCCCGCCGGAGGCGCGCGCCCACGCGACGCGTGCCTACGAGAAGGCCGGCAACGAACCGTGGAAGGCCGACGCGCTCGTCGCCGCCGCGTTCGGCGCGTGCGGCGACGACGCCGAGCTGCGCGCCCACGTCCTCAAGCACCTCGACCGGATCCTCGTCGGCGGAAACGCGCGGCTGCGCTCCGACGCATCCGTCCGCGCGGGCGTAGCCGCCCTCGCGGCCAACTTCGCCGAGCTGCGCCAGCTCGCCGCGAACGATTCCGAGCTACTCCGGCTCGGACGGGACCTGCTTGACTCCCTGCACGGCAAGGCGCTCCCCAACGGACTCTTCGGCCGGCTCGTCCAGACCGCCCGGGAGCAGCCGACGGACGCCCTCAAGGGCCTTTCCGCGCGTTCGAAGGGAATGGCGATCCACAAGGCCGTCTCCCAGTTCTACGGCAACATCATCCGCATCGGCCGGGACTCCGGCGTGGACGACGCGCTCGGCGGCGAGGACGAGGCTAAGCCTTGCCGCGACTTCCTCGTGCGCTACATGCTCGCAGGCCTGAGTCCGGCCGACCGGGAGGGCCTCTTCGCCGCGCTCCATTCGACCAACGGCATGCAACTCTTGAGCGGCTACTCCGCCCTCGTCCAGTTCGTCGGAAACAGGCAGATCTCGGACGCTGACCAGGGCGCCCTCAGCATGACCGGAAACTCCCTCCGCTACCAGATGCTCGAGCTCAACGACTCGCTCTGCTCCCTGCTCGGGCGCGAACTCGAGCCGATCCAGATGCTCGATGGCGACCCGGCGCAGCCGGAGACGTATGGCGCCGCAAGGCTCGTTGACGACGTGCTCGTCATCGCCCGTGCGCGTGTCGAAGCCAAGATGCAGGAGGCCGTGGGCCGCTACGTGAAGGGGACTGGCGCGGCCGCCGAACGACTCCACGGCATCGTCGAGGCCAGGATCCGCACCGATCCCGCGTCCCCCGATACGGTCGTCATGAACGCCCACCAGTCGGTCGTCGGTCCGATGCTCAACCACACCATCGTCATGGACATGCAGAGGTTCGCCACGGGCCAGCAGACCCAGTTCGATCTGGACCGCCACCGGCAGTTCACGGCCCGGCTCGCCGGCATCGGGGAGGTCTCCGAGGATCCGGCCGTCGCCCGCGACCAGTTCGCCCGGTTCGTCACGAAGAACCCGTCCGCGACCTACGCCTCGCTCGACCC
>CACXRO010000084.1 GCA_902770045.1 uncultured bacterium | reverse complement strand
CGGGCGTGGTGACGCTCGACGCGGCGGCGCTCGGCGGCGGCTGGCAGGTGGGCAGGCGCGACGACGACTGGACTGACTTCGGCCACGAGGGGGCTGTGTCCAACGAGTACCATGTGGTGGACGGCAACATGCGCCACGTGCCGCGCGCGATGCTGTACGCGGGCAGCAGCGACCACACGAAGTCGCGTGAATGGTGGCACGCGGTGATGCCGCGGTCGCTTGCGGGCGAGTACGACTGGATTCTCCACTTCCGCACTGGTCCCAACGGTGGTGGAACGGGAACGCGCCTTTGCATCGACTTGAACGGCGAACGCCTCGCGACGAAGGACGCGCCCGGCACGAAAAAGGACCATCCTTTCGCTATCTCCCGCGAGTTGCTGAAGGCGGGCGAAAACGTGTTTTCGTTCCTCAACGACACGCAGTCCGGCACGGACTCAATCTCCATCGACTCCGTCTGGCTCGAGCCGGTCGCTCCGCGCAACGGCCTGTTGCTGATGGTGCCGTAGGCATGCCGAGGCAGTTTGCGCGGCAGTTTGCGCGGCAAGTTGCGCGGCGGATTACGTGGCGGTTTTGGTTTAACACGCGGATTTGTTCGCGTCTAACGACGCTCACTTTTCGCCGTTGCTGCCGACAGAAGAATTACATGTCGCTTGGCATCCGCCAGTCTGCGCGCGGGGAGAGGGAAAGCGTGATTTTCGGACCGTCAGGGACGCAGTTGCGTTTATACTGGGCGGCGCGGAAACGTCTGATGAACTTGCAAAGCGTGTCGTCGACCTCTTCGGGCGAATATTTGCCGGCAAACGCAATTCGCGCCATTTCGCGCAGCTTGTCCGCCGCCGCGCCATCCACAAGATAGTGAAAGAGGAAGAAGTCATGCAGCTCGTAAGGACCGAGCCGCACCTCCGAGTCGTTGGCTGCGGCATCGGGGATAAGTTCCGGCGTAATCGGCGATGAGGCCGTCCGGCGCAGAATGTCGCCCAGTCGTTCCTCCGATTCTCCCGCGATATGACGCAGGGCTGCGAGCACCATCGTCTTCGGCACGGATGCGTTGATCTGGTACATGCTCATGTGGTCGCCGTTGTATGTGTTCCACCCGAGGGCAATCTCGGAGAGGTCTCCCGTGCCGACTACAAGCGCGTGTTCCATGTTTGCGAGGTCCATCAGGACCTGAGTCCGCTCCCGCGCCTGGGCGTTCTCGTAGGCGATGTCGTGAACGCCCTCGACATGTCCTATCTCGAGGAGGTGCCTGCGGCACGACTCGCGGATGTCAACGACGCGTACCGACGCGCCGACCGCTTCCGCCAGCGCGACGGCGCGGCTCTGCGTTGTTTTCGTCGATCCGAACCCAGGCATGACGACGGCAAGAAGACTGTCGCGTTCAAGCCCCATCCGGTCGAGCGCCGCAGAGGCGCCAAGAAGCGCGAGCGCGGAGTCCGCACCGCCCGACACGCCGACGACAAGCCGCCCGACGGAGGCGCTCGCCATGCGCCGCGCGAGTCCCGCCGCCTGGATGTCCAGAAGCCTACGCCACCATCGGTCCTCGCCATACTCGTCCAGAAAGGGCGAGCAGGAGAGGACGGACGGCGTCGACTCCGGCACCTGGGCGGAGACGGCGACCAGCTGCGTCTGCTGGCCGACACCGGCGAGGGAACGGGAGCAGTAGACAGAAGAAGTGCTCCTTCTGCGGTGACGGGCCGCGGCAACATCGACGTCCGCCGCGACGATCTGGGGCGCGGCGCGCAGCATCTTGCCCTCGGCAACCGTCCTGCCTTCCACGGCGATGAGCGGGCATCCGCCATAGACCGCGTCGGAACTCGACTCCCCAGTGCCGGCGCATGCCATCGCGTAAGCGCACCCGAGGCGCAGGCTCTGCTGCTCGACGAGCGACCGGCGCTTCTGCGACTTGCCAAGGAATTCCGTGCTGGCGGAAAGGTTGAACACCACGTCGACGCCGCATTCCGCCATCAGCGAACTCGGCGGCACGGGCGTCCAGAGATCCTCGCAGATCTCGACGCCGAACCGGAATGAACCGACGTCGAAGACGGCAAGCGGCTCGCCGGCGGGCGCAGGCGTGAACTGCCTCCGCTCGTAGTATTCGCCGTAGTTCGGCAGAGTGCGCTTGCGGACGGTTCCGACCATCTTTCCACCGTGGACGACGGCCGCCGCGTTGTATATTGCCGGGCCATCCGCAATCGGCAGTCCGACGACTGAGACCAGCGGCAGGGATGCTGTTTTGGCGGCAAACACCTCAACCGCCGCTGACGCGGCGCGGAGAAGCTCGTCGCGGAAGAACATGTCGCCACAGGTATATCCGGTCAGGCACAGTTCGGGGAATACGATCGCAGATACCCCATCCCTGGCGGCGGCTTTGGCGAGCCGCACAAGCTCCTTCGCGTTTGCCGCCGCGTCCCCTAGGTGGAGACGCGGCGTTGCAGCGGCAATCCTGTAAACTCCTTCCATGTTCCTGCTCCGTTGGCTTCTTGAGGAAAAACCTGCGGCGCGGGAACAAGTACGGAACCGCGCCGCAGGAAAATGTCGTCAGATGTTTGAGAAGAACTGGAACGAGGCGTAGGCGTCTTGGCCGTGTTCGGTCACGTCGAGCCCTTTGAGCTCAGTTTTCGCGCTGACGCGGAGGATGCCGAGTTTCTTCAGGGCGAAGAAGATCACGAGACCCGTTCCGAGCGCCCATACGGCGGTCATTCCCACGCCGACGAGCTGCACGCCAAGGAACTTGAAGCCGCCGCCGTAGAAAAGCCCGACCATCTCGTTGCCGTAGCCAGCCGCAGCAGGTGCCGCGAAGAGACCGACTGCGAGCGTGCCCCAGACGCCGTTCACGCAGTGGACCGACACCGCGCCTACGGGATCGTCGATGTGTATCCGGTCGATGGCGAACACCGATAGGACCACG
>CACXRO010000083.1 GCA_902770045.1 uncultured bacterium | reverse complement strand
GGAGACCGACCTCGTCGGCAACACCCTGAACGAGGACGGGTCGGTGACGCGCGCGCCGGGGATGAAGCTCGCGATCGAGCTCTTCGGGAAGACCGGCCTCATGGGCGTCACGATTCCCTACTACCTCGGCGGCCTCAACATGCCCTGCACCGTCCTCACCGCGTGCAACGACATCGTGAGCCGCGGCGACGCCGGGCTCATGAACCTCTTCGGGCTCCAGGGCATCGCCGAGACGATCAACTGGTTCGCCGACGAGGAGATCAAGAAGGAGTACGTGCCGCGCCTCGTCACCGGCGAGTGGACCGGCGCGATGGTGCTCACCGAGCCTGACGCCGGCTCCGACCTCCAGTCCGTCAAGACCTCGGCCTACCAGGACAAGGACGGCGTCTGGCGCGTCAACGGCGTCAAGCGCTTCATAACCAACGGCTGCGGCGAGGTGCTGCTCGTCCTCGCCCGCACCGAGCCCGAGTTCAGCGACGGCCGCGGCCTGAGCTGCCTGCTGGTCGAGAAGGGGCCCTGGGTCAAGGTGCGCCGGCTCGAGAACAAGCTCGGCATCCACGGCTCGCCCACCTGCGAGATGGTTTTCACCGAGGCGCCGGCGAAGCTGATCGGCCTTAGGAAGCGCGGACTCATCACCTACGTCATGGCGCTCATGAACGGCGCGAGAATGGGCATCGCCGCCCAGGGCACCGGCATTGCCGAGGCCGCCTACCGCGCCGCGCGCGACTACGCCGCGGCGAGAAAGCAGTTCGGCGTCACCATCGACACCTTCCCGGCGCTCCGCGAGCTGATGTCGACGATGTCGGTCGAGCTGCAGGGTTCGCGCCTGCTCACCTACTACGCGGCGAAGAACGTCGACCTCGAGGCCGGGCTCGGCCGCAAGTTCGAGACGCTGAAGGGCTCGCCGGAGGCGCCGGCCGTGCGCGCGCGCCTCAAGAAGTACGCGGCGTTCAACAAGATGCTCACCCCGATGGCTAAGTACTATGGCTCCGAGCTTTCGATGCGCAACGCACAAGGCGCGATCGCCGTCCTCGGCGGCTCTGGCTTCATGAAGGACTATCCGTGCGAGCGGTACCTCCGCGACAGCCGCATCACCACGATCTACGAGGGCACTTCGCAGCTCCAGGTCGTCGCCGCGATCGCCGGCGTCACCGGCGGGCTGGTCAAGGACGTCGTCGCCGACATCCTCGGCAAGGAGGACTGGCACGCCGAGCATCCGCGGATGACGAAGCTTCTCGCCGACCTCGACGCGGCGGTCGAGTTCGTGAAGGGGCGCGAGGACGCGAAGACGTACCACGACCTTTCCGCGAGGAAGCTGGTCGACGCCGCGATTGCGCTCGTCGTCGCCGCGCTCTTCGTCAAGGCTGCCGAGAAGTTCGACCACAAGAAGCCGGCGCTCGAGTTCTGGCTCAACGTGGAGTTCCCGCGCGTCCGCGCCGGGCTCGAGCAGGTCATGTCCGGCTACGCCGGCGCGGCCGCCGACTTCGAGACCCTCGCGCCGATGCCTCCCGAGGAGGACTGACCAGGCGGCGGCCTGTGCCGCGGCGCCGTTAGCGCCCGAGGCGCCCGCTGATTTCGGCGAGGTGCCGCACGAGGTGGCGGTCGAGGGTGCGCTCGAGGAAGGGGATCACCTCGTGGCGCACCTTGTTGCGCTCGATGGAGACGTCGGCGTTCGACGCGTCCTCGCGCCATTCCTCGCCGTACTTCCTGAGGTACTCCTTGAGCTCCGAGTCGCGGCAGCCGAGGAGCGGGCGGACGAACCTGACGCCGTCCACTTCGCTCGTCGCGCGGATGCCTGCGAGCGAGGAGCGGCGGAGCTTCATGAGGAAGGTCTCGGCGACGTCGTCCATGTGGTGGCCGGTGGCGATGGCGTCGAGCTTCAGCGACTTCGCGCACTTCGCGAAGAACGCGAGGCGCACGCGCCGCGCGGCCATCTCCACCGATTCGCCGCGGCGCCTGGCGACCTTGGCGTGGACGCCGCGGAAGGGAAGTCCGAGCCGCTTCGCGAGCGCCTTCACGAACCGGTACTCCTCGGCGCTCTCGCGCCGTAGGCCGTGGTCGACGTGGAGGACGACGAACCTTTTCGCCGCGTTGCGCTTCTTGCCGCCCTTGGTGAGCAGGAACGCGAGCGCCACCGAATCGGCCCCGCCGCTGACGGCGAGCCCGATCCTTCCCGGGGGCAGAATTGACCTTTCAATCTTCACGGTTACTATGCACCAATCGTTCGGAAAGCGGGCGTAGCTCAATGGCAGAGCTCCAGCCTTCCAAGCTGGCTACGAGGGTTCGATTCCCTTCGCCCGCTCCAGGAGGAAAGCTCAGCCAGGGTGGCGTAATGGCAGCCGCGGCAGACTCAAAATCTGCTGCACGAAAGTGCGTGCGGGTTCGAGTCCCGCCCCTGGCACCATCCGCCGCGAGGCTGCGGATGACCGACTGACCGGACGGGGAAATTGACTGGAGGGGTGTCCGAGTGGTCGATGGTGCAACCTTGGAAAGGTTGTGTGGGGGCAACTCCACCGGGGGTTCGAATCCCCCCCCCTCCGCCAGTCAATTTTTTCTGGCCGTTTGCCAAAGTAAACGAAACTTAGAAAGGTTAAACGAAAGTTTAGTCGTTCGTTGGATGTCGGCGTAGCGTTGAGTTTGGCAATCCGGCGTG
>CACXRO010000082.1 GCA_902770045.1 uncultured bacterium | reverse complement strand
ACTCCGTTGATCTCCCCGCCCGAGCTGTAGCTGAACCAGCCCTCGATGACATCCCCAATCTTCTTGGTTACGTTGTCGAACCCCATCGCGTCGCCGGTGATGGAGCAGCAGTTGACGTAGAGCGAGTTGTAGTCGGTGCCTTTGGAGATCACCCTCAGGATGTCGTGGTACTCGCTTTTATACGGCGTGCTGAACAGCGCCTTGTAGTCGCCGTTGGCATTGAGGAACGCCGCCTTGAACTCGATGTGCGTGCTGGTATTCGGCACATAGAGCGTGCTGACGGGTGCTGGTATTCGGCACATAGAGCGTGCTGACGGTCGCGCAGTCGGAGTCGATGTACGAATATGGCACCACCTTCGACCAGTCCTCGACTGTGCACGGACCCGCGGCCACCGCCGCGACGATGCGGAAGGTCTTCTCCTGGACGCATCCGGCATAGTCGCCGAGGCCGGTAAAGGTGGCGGTGGCGACGCCGACGGCGGTATTGTTCGCGTAGCTCACGGTGAAGTCGGTGCCGTAGACGAGCGCGTCGCCGGTCTCGGAGTCGGTGGCGGCGGGGCCGGGGTCGGGTATGACCGGCGAGCCGGTGTAGACCTGGTCGCCGATGTCGACCGCGAGAAAGGTCTTCGGCGCGCTGGCGTCGGCGACGATCGAGAACGTCTTGACGACCGACGAGCCGGCGTAGGCGCCTTTGCCGGTGACGGTCGCGGTGCCGGTGCCGACGCCGTTGTTGTTCGCGTAGGCGACCGTGTAGTCCACGTTGAGCGTGAGCGCGGCGCCGGTCTCGGAGTCGGTCACCGCGACGGCAGGCGTCACCGCCGCGCCGCGGTAGACCTGCTCGGCTATGTCGGCGACGGACAGGCCCCTGGCGGCCACCTCGGCGCCGGAGCCGGACTCGACCACCGGCCCCGCCGCGAGCGTGCCCACGGCCGCTGCGTTGGCGTAGAAGCGGCCCTGGACGTTTTCGTAGAAGCCGACGGCGTTGTCGGAGTCGCGCCGGCAGGGGACGAAGTTCTTGACCAGGACGGCGTTTTCGCGGAAGCGGACGTAGTTGAGGCGCACCTCGGAGCCGACGTGGTTGCGGTTGCTGTCGAAGAGCTGCACCGTCGAGGTGTTGGCGGCGCCGCGGGTCGTCACTGCCCCCACCTTCTTTCCGTTGATCCACCCGCCCGAGCTGCTGAACCAGCCCTCAATGTCCTGCCCAATCGCAGTGGTTACGTTGTTGACCCCCACCCCGCCGTTGCCGGCGCGGGAGCAGCAGTTGACGATGAGGCTCGAGGAGGACGCTTGGCTGGCGATCACCCGGAAGGTGTCGGTGTCTTCGTTCACGTAGCTCGCGAAGAGCCGGTTGTAGCTGATGTGGCTCGTGCGGAAGGATCCCTTGAACTCGGCCACGGTCTGGGGGCTGGCCACGTAGAGCGTGTCGACGTAGGCATTGCCGGTGGAGTCGACGTATTCGAGCCGGGTGTATCCCTCCGGCACCCGCATCGACACCGCCGGCGCGGAGCCGTTGACGCAGATGTCCTGGATGTAGAGGTGGATCTTGGACTGGATGTCCATGCCGTAGCTGCTCTGCGGAACCTCGCTCGCCGGCGGAAGCGACATGGTCACCACGTGGTTCGTGTCCGACAGCCCGTCGGCGATCATCACGATGTCGCCCAGGTCGCGGCCATACAACCAGGACTGGTAGTTGGTGAGGTCCATGCGCACCGGAGCGCCACCGTCGACGGAGACGTCGACCTTAGGGCCGGTGACGCCGACTGCGCCGCGGAAGCCGACGGCCGTGCCGCTGAAGCTGATGGTGAGCGACGAGGCGGCGTTGGTAGAGCAGAGCGGCGGATAGGGGCTGGAGCTGAGGGAGAACCAGTGTCCGGACTTGGAGACGTAGCGCGGAATGGACAGATAGGCGGGGCGCTCGTAGCAGAAGGAGTCGATCGCCGCCGGCAGCACCTTGTCGGCTGCCGCACCGCCTGAGAACGTCTCGCCGAAGTCCGCCTGGTCGAGAAGGTTCTCGACCACGTCCGCGGCAAGGCGGTTGCCGGGCCCGTTGGGGTGGCAGTCGCCGCCGTAGGCGCCCCAGCCGCTGAATTTGCCGGCCTTGGTGCGGGCGACCAGCTCGGCGCCGATGTAGGCGTAGGGCAGGCCGTAGTACTCGGCGACCTCGCGGTGGGCCTTGCAGGGGTTGGGCTCGCCGCCGCCGGCGATGACGTCGTACCAGCCGGTGTCCACGAAGCTGATGAGCACGATGTCCATCTTCGGGTTGGCCCGCCGCGCCTGGCGCACGATGCCCTCGAGCCAGCGCTTCATCTGCGCCACCGTGGCGCTCCCCTCGGTTTTTCCCCAGTAGCGGTTGTCGTTAACCGCGAACTCGACGAACAGCAGGTCGGGGGTGCCGTTCGCGTGGTTGAGGACGTCGCTCTTCAGCCGGAAAGACCCGATCAGCGAGCCGGTGCTCGAGATGCCCGCGCTGGTGAACTTGAAGGTGGTGTGCGGAAAGCGGTTGGTGAGCGAGCGCTGGATGATCGGCCGCCAGTACCAGTCCTCCGCGCGCTGGGTGATGGAGCCGCCGAGGAAGGCGACGGTGCCATTCCCGGTCGTCTCGAAAACCGCGCGCGAGTTGGCGAGTCCGTCGTTGAGCTTCGCCGCGTCCGGATCGGACAGCGGATGGTCGGCCAGCGCTGCGCCAAAGGCGAGCGCCACAGCCATCGCGGCCGCATACTTCATGATTGATCCAATTCTTCCGCTCATCTCGTCTACCTCCTGTTCTTGTGCCTGCCGAC
>CACXRO010000081.1 GCA_902770045.1 uncultured bacterium | reverse complement strand
GGCCGAGTCGTTCCCGCAGAACGGACGCGGCCCGTTGGCGTAGGCCGAAACTGCGCAGTTGACATTCGTTCCTCTCACGTGGTGGCCGATGAACGAGCCAATGTCGCCGCCAGTGCCCCACACGGCGCCGGAGCACCAGCAGCCGTCGATTATCGCATCGTCGTGGGCGAGCCGCCCGACGAAGCCGCCGTAGTAGCTGGCGGCGGAGCGCACGTCGCCGCGCGCCACGCAGTTGGAGATCACGGCCGGGGCATAGACGTAGCCAATGAATCCGCCCGCCATGCCGGAACCGCTGACGAAGCCGTCCGCACGGCAGTCGACGATTCTATTGACCGCGCTGCCGCCGGCGCACGCCCCGACCAGGCCTCCGGCGTAGGAGTTGGTCGCCGCGATCTCGACCGTCGCAATGCAGTTGCTGATGAGAGTTCCGCCCGTGATGCATCCAACGAGACCGCCGACGTACTCCTTGCCCGCGACCGTTCCAAAGACGGAGACGCTTTCGATCGTTGCGCCGTTCGCGCAGCCGAAGAGCCCGCGATAGTCGGCGCCCGACAGGCTGTTCGTGCAGACGAGGTTGCGAATGACGCGGCCGTTGCCGCTGAACGTGCCGGTGAAAGGCGCCCAATTGTTGCCGATGGGCGTCCAGTCCGCGCCGCCAAGGTCGATGTCCGCGCCAAGCTCGTAAGAGCCGCCAAGGTCATTCGCAATCGCCACGAGCCCTTCGCGCGTGGTGATGAGCGTAGGCTCGCTGCTGATAACCGGCTCGGCGGTGATGGTTTCGCCCAACGCGCAGACCGCGAAACCGACCGCAAACACTGCGGAGAGGATCATCGACTGCGCAGTAGCGCGCATGGTGTTGCTCGATCTCATTGCTGCATATTATATCAAATTCCGTGGCTCGGAGTGAGCGGCCTTTCAACTTTCACATGAGACAAAACCGCCGCGGAAGTGCTCCTGTCTGAAGTGCTCCTGTCTGGAGATAAATTGAGTTTTCGCGCCGCAACAGTAGTTTTTATAAAAGTGAGAAAATAGGTCAGACCTAAATTCTCACTTTTTCAGCGCTATTTGCAGTGCGAGAACTCGCAGCCGCAGTAGGACTAACGCGAGGACCTGATTCCACGAACTTGATGAACCTCAGCCTCCAGGACACGAACCGTATCCAATATCTCGGAAAATGGCGGACGCGGACCGAAGATCATGTTCTGCATGTGGCGATAGTCGGCTTCCAGCGCCGCCAGCGCATGTTCTGGCGGCATGAGTGAAATCTCCGCCGCCGTAGCCAGCTCGTAATGCGCCCAGCTGCAGCGGTAGAACTTGCGCTTGAAGGCGACAACGGCATCGAGAAGCGGAATGTCGGCGACCGTGCAAACAGGTAGTCAAGCGTCCACACCACCCAGAAATCCTTCTCGACGATGCCTGGCGGCATTGACATCTGCTCGGCTGTCAATGCGAAAAGCTCGTTGAGCTTCACTGACGGCATACGGACGACATCGCGCATTCTACCCCTCCTTCCCAATCCGCTTAATTACATCAAAAACCCAGGAAGTCACATGCTGAGTCTCACCCAACAATGTGGCTTTTTCTCGATCGGACAAGGCAAGGTCAAGCCGCTTGAGCATCTCCGGCGTAACGCCCTCTCTTCCCAGCGCCTTGATTGCCTGTACGCACAGCGCCGACTTCTTGGACATGTTGAACAACTCACGGTTCGCCGTGTGCTTGAACTCAAGGCGCATCTTCCCAACTTCATAAGTCCGATAGGGCCCAGTGCTGACGTAGCTCCAGACAGCAGGGACCTGCGTCGACAGGCCAAGGTCGTTTGCGGCGATGTCGCCGCAGGGAATGATCGTCCACCCGGAGTTTCGCGCAATTGCCGCGGCCAACTCCGCATAATCAGGCGGCATGTCTACATTGAGCAGCCTGCTCTTGCGGCGGCGGAAATAATACCCGCGTACAGGAGAGGACAGTATGCCAGCACGCTCCAACCGCGACAACGCCTGTGAAATGGCCAGACGATTCCCAAGCGAGGCAAAATCGCTCCGCGAAAAACACGCTCCGGCAGGCATCTTCGACACCTGCTTCATCACTAAATCAGCTAAACTTTGATTGCCAGTTTTCATGTCATCAAAACTATGTTGTTTTGTTGACGCATATTATACTCTTTCCCGCGCAGAAATACAAGGGGCGGAGGCAATTGGGGAATATGCGCAGAGATGGCGGTTCTATTTGCGGTGCGAGAACTCGCAGCCGCAGTAGGACTGGCGGTAGAGGTTGAGCTCCTTGGAGCGCGCCACGGAGCGCTGGAATCGCCGATGCCGTGCGCGGCGGCGAACTCGGCCACCTTGCGGAGCGAATAGCGGAAGCAGCGCTCGCACCGCGCGCCGTGCTCCGGCTCGCCCTCGAAGCCCGCGGCGACTTCGCGCAGCCACTCCGCGTGGTCGTAGGGGACGACCTCGAAGGCGACGCCGTCATGTTCCGCCAGCGCGGCGGCGGCGGCGCGGCGGCGCTCGAACTCCTCCGCCGTGTCGATGTTGGAGTTGGCGAAGACCATCGTCACCTCGCGTCCGTCGGCGACGAGCCGCGGCACGCAGGCCGAGGCGCACGGTCCGCAGCAGACATGGAGCGCGATCGCGCTACTCATCCGGGTCAACCTTCCTGCGCCTAGCATCTTCTGCTTCTGGCGGCGGCTGCGGCGGCGCTTCTGGCGGCGCACCTTCTCGCGCCGCTGCTGCTCCGCGGTCGCCCGTCCCTTCTCGCGAGCGAGAATCGCCTCGGCGAGCATCCGCCGCGCGAGCCAGCGGTTCGTCTCGCGGCTGCGGGTCTCGCCGCAGCGCACCGCCATCCCGCTCGGCGCATGCGCGAGCCTGACCACGCTCGAGGTCTTGTTCGTCTTCTGGCCGCCGGGACCGCCGCCGAGGATGAAGCTCTCCTCGAGGTCGTCCTCGAACACCGAAGCCTCGGCCATCAGCGCCTCGATGCGCGCGATTGTCTCCGGCGAGATCATTCCGCGCCCGCCTTCAGCTCCAGCGAGAACGGCCCGTCGTTGACGAGCCTGACGCTCATCTCCGCGCCGAAGCGGCCGGTGCCGACCCGGTCGGCGCCGAGCGTCTCGCGGAGCCGCGCGACTACGCGCTCGTAGAGCGGCTCGGCGACTTCAGGACGCGCTGCCGCGGAAAAGCCGGGACGCCGCCCGTGCCGCGTGTCGGCATAGAGCGTGAACTGCGAGACGACGATTACCGAGCCGCCGGCGTCCTGGATGGAGAGGTTGGTCTTGCCGGCGGCGTCCTCGAAGATCCTGAGCGCGACGATCCGCGCGGCGAGCTCGTCGGCGTCCTTTTCGGTGTCGGAGTGGGTAACGCCGAGCAAGACGAGATAGCCGCGCCCGATGGACGCGACCGTCTCGCCGCCGATCGTCACCGACGCCTCGGTGACCCTTTGTATCCAGGCTTTCATCGAAATGTGGGATTGGTCGGAGCGGAGGGATTTGAACCCTCGGCCTTTTGCTCCCGAAGCAAACGCGCTACCAGGCTGCGCTACGCTCCGACTCGACTTTTCCGCTTCCACTGTCAACTGCACCCAGGCTGGTGGAGGTAGTCGGATTCGAACCGGCGACATGCTGCTTGCAAAGCAGCCACTCTACCAACTGAGTTATACCCCCGAGAGGTATGGTGGGCCTGACAAGAATCGAACTTGTGACCTCGTCCTTATCAGGGACGCGCTCTAACCAACTGAGCTACAAGCCCACAGTGTGTCTGCGGAAGAGAAACGGAACAGAAAAACGCTGTGCGAGGGACCGCTTTCACCTTTCCTCCTTCGCGGACCTCGCGGTCCGGCTACGGAGGATGTCTCCTTAGAAAGGAGGTGATCCAACCGCTGGTTCCCCAACGGTTACCTTG
>CACXRO010000080.1 GCA_902770045.1 uncultured bacterium | reverse complement strand
GGACAGGAGGAATCGCTACCTCAACCAATCTGCTGTCCAACATCTGCCTTTGACAACCTAAACAAAATTTAAAATTGCGTTCACTCTGGCAAAGCACCGGAATTTGCGGATTTGCCATTGCGCGCGGCGGGGTGAGTTTGCTATAATGTATGCTGTCGGCGTTCGCCCGGCCCGGGATGGCGTTCATCAGGGGGCGAGGCCGGGGAAAGGAACGGAGATGGGAATCAAGGCGGTGGTGTTCGATTTCGGCGGGGTGATGACCACCTCGACCATGCCCCAGCGGGTGATCGAGCTCGCGAAGGAGAAGGGCGTCGACTGGGAGGTGTTCCGGCGCGGGTTCGAGGCGCACCGGCTCGACTACGACGCCGGGCGGATCACGCTCGCGGAGATGTACGGGCTAATCTGGGGAGACGCGGGGCTTTCCGTCGACGCGGAGACGACCGCCGCGTTCATGGAGGCGGACGACCGCAGCTGGTGCTACCGCAACGAACGCACGCTCGCGTGGATGAAGGCGCTCAAGGCGCGCGGGTTCGGGATCGGCATCCTCACCAACATGGCGCCGAAGTTCGCGCGCGAGCACTTCGAGAGCGTCTTCGCGGACTTCATCGCCGTCGCCGACGCGATGGTCATCTCCGGCGACGAGGGGATCGTCAAGCCGCAGCGGGAGATCTACGACCTCCTGCGCGGGCGCATCGGGCTGCCGGCGGAGTCGCTGCTTTTCGTCGACGACGTCGAGCGGAACGTCGCCGGCGCGCGCGCCGCCGGCTGGCGGGCGCTGCGTTTCGTGACGAACGATCAGGTCGAGGCCGACTTCGAGCGCGCCCTCGCCCAGTGGTCGGACCGACGAGATTTGAACTCGTGACCTTTTGCACCCCAAGCAAACGCGCTACCAGGCTGCGCTACGGTCCGATTTGAGACTTCGACCAGATTCCTTGATTGGTAGCGGGGGCTGGATTTGAACCAACGACCTTCAGGTTATGAGCCTGACGAGCTACCAGGCTGCTCCACCCCGCAATCTGGGCTTCCGATTCCTGGCGGGGCTGGCGGGAGTCGAACCCACAACCCTCAGATTCGTAGTCTGATGCTCTATCCAGTTGAGCTACAGCCCCAATGAACCGAAAACGGCGCGTATTATACTCTTTTTTCCTTGGAAGCGCAAGGGGGGGGGGTGGTGTCGGATTGGGGCGGACTTGATTTCCGGAGGCGATATTTGATATACTACGCGCCGAACATTCCCAAAAAAGGACAAATAGAAAATGGCTAACATCAAGGGCGGCCGCGCCGCCAGGAAACGCGATCGCCAGAACGAGAAGGCCCGCAAGCGCAACTCTGTCTGCAAGGCCAAGCTCCACGACGCGCACAAGAAGCTGTTCAAGGCCGCCGACGCGAGCGACCGCGCAACGGCCGAGAAGAAGTTCAAGGAGTTCGTCTCCGGTCTCGACAAGGCGGTCAAGAAGGGCATCATCGCCAAGAACACCGCCGACCGCAAGAAGTCCCGCGCCCAGCTGAAACTCAACAAGATGGCTAAGGCCGAGGCGAAGTAAACTACGGAGAGAACGGGAATGTGATGTTGAAGGACATCGGAATGCAGTCCATTCTGGTGTCCTTTTCGCTTTCAACGAAGCAAAGAAAAGAAAGGAAGGAAAGAAAATGGACAAGATGACACTCCGCGACGTGGACCTCAAGGGCAAGCGCGTCGTGATGCGCGTGGACTTCAACGTGCCGATGGCCAAGGACGGCAGCGGCAAGATCACCGACGACACCCGCATCGTGGCGGCGCTGCCGTCGATCAAGTACGTGCTGGAGCAGGGCGGCTCGCTCGTCCTCATGAGCCACCTCGGCCGCCCGAAGGGCGTGAAGCTCGGCGCCGCGCCGAACCCCGACAACGCGGCGTTCACCCTGAAGCCGGTCGCCGAGGCGCTCTCGGCGAAGCTCGGGATCGAGGTGAAGTTCGTCCCGGACTGCATGGCGGCCGACGACGTCGTCAAGGCGCTCAAGCCCGGCGAGGTCGCGCTCCTCGAGAACACCCGCTTCTACAAGGCCGAGGACGGCAAGGTTAAGAAGGACGACGAGAAGAAGGGCATCCACCTGAGCGACGAGGAGTTCGCCGCGAAGAAGGCGGAGCTCAAGGCGCAGCGCGTCGAGATGTCGAAGAAGCTCGCCTCCTACGGCGACATCTACTGCAACGACGCGTTCGGCACCGCCCACCGCGCCCACGCCTCCACCGCCGTCATCGCCGACTACATCCAGCCCGCGGTCAGCGGTTTCCTGCTCGAGAAGGAGATCCAGTTCCTCGGCGACGCGGTCGAGAAGCCGGTCCGCCCGTTCGTGGCGATCCTCGGCGGCGCGAAGGTGTCTGACAAGCTCGCGGTCGTCAAGGCGCTCCTCGACAAGGTCGACACGCTCATCATCGGCGGCGGCATGGCCTACACCTTCAAGAAGGCCCAGGGCATCAAGATCGGCAACTCGCTCTGCGAGGACGACCAGGTCGCCTACTGCAAGGAGATGCTCGCGGCTGCCGCGGCGAAGGGGATCAAGATCCTCCTCCCGGTCGACAACGTGATCGCGAACAAGTTCCCGGAGACCAAGGACGCCTCCGACATCGAGATGAAGACGGTCGAGGGCGACATCCCCGACGGCTGGATGGGCCTCGACATCGGGCCTAAGTCTGTCGCGCTTTTCGCCGACGCGCTCAGGGACGCGAAGACGGTGGTCTGGAACGGCCCGATGGGCTGCTTCGAGTTCGCGCCGCTCTCCAAGGGCACCTACGGCGTGTGCGACGCGGTCGCGACGGTGAAGGCGAACGGCGGCGTCTCCATCATCGGCGGCGGCGACTCGGTGAGCGCCGTCAAGAAGTCCGGCAAGGCGGCCGAGATGAGCCACGTCTCCACCGGCGGCGGCGCGTCGCTCGAGTTCCTCGAGGGCAAGACGCTCCCCGGCGTCGCCGCGCTCACGGCGAAGAAGTAGGCTTCTCGGC
Source organism: uncultured bacterium (assembly GCA_902770045.1). GTDB lineage: Bacteria > Verrucomicrobiota > Kiritimatiellia > RFP12 > UBA1067 > UBA1067. Next base: position 314 of record CACXRO010000080.1, on the reverse strand, counting down.
CCGAGGCGGCTTAAGCCCAGGTGCGCTACGCGAAGATCTGCTCCGCGTAGCGCACTTGATTTTGGTATAATACGCGACGTGAGACCGAGCAACACCATGCGCTATACTGCGTTCCGACGCGGACGTCTTCGGCGCCGGACGAAGAGTGGGTGGAATCGACGATTTGCGCTACGACGGCTATCTCACGTGACAAACTGACATTTCTCGGCGGAATCTCCATGCGCGAGAGCATAAATGTGTTTGCCGTCGCGGAAGCCGAATTGAGGAAATTCAGGCCGGGTTTTCCCTGGGGCATGAGAAATGCCGATAATGCG
>CACXRO010000079.1 GCA_902770045.1 uncultured bacterium | reverse complement strand
GACAGGAGGAATCGCTACCTCAACCAATCTGCTGTCCAACATCTGCCTTTGACAACCTAAACAAAATTTAAAATTGCGTTCACTCTGGCAAAGCACCGTCAATTTTTTCTTAAAATACCCCCTTGCGCATATAGGGGCATTTTTGATATACTACGCAACTATTCGACCACTCTAAGAGAGTAACAACAAATGAAAGTCCGTAGTTCCGTTCGTCGCATCTGCGAGAACTGCCGCGTCATCCGCCGCAAGGGGGTCGTGCGCGTAATCTGCACAAACCCGCGCCACAAGCAGCGCCAGGGTTAAGAAAGGTAACAACAACACTATGCCTAGACTGATGGGTGTGGACATACCGGGCAAGAAGCACATACGCTTCGCCCTGCGGTATATCCACGGTATCGGGCCCAAGCGCGCTGATGACGTGCTGGCGGCGGTCAAGGTCGATCCGATGAAGAAGGCGGACGACGTAACTCAGGACGAGATCCACGCGATCACGACCTTCATCCAGGAGAACTACCGCGTGGAGGGCGACCTCCGCCGCGAGGTCTCGCAGAACATCCGCCGCCTGATCCAGATCGGGTCGTACCGCGGCCTGCGCCACAAGAAGGGGCTGCCCGTGCGCGGCCAGCGCACCAAGACGAACGCCCGCACCCGCAAGGGCGGCAAGCGCGTCTCGATCGCCATGCCCAAGCAGGCCGGCAAGTAAGGAGCTTTAGGACATGAGCGAAGAAGTCAAGAAAGAGGTCGCCCCGGCCGCTCCGGCCGCGGACGCCGCGGCTCCTGCGGCGGAGGGCGAGGCGCCGAAGGCCAAGAAGAGCGGCAAGTCGATTCCCGCGGGGATTGCGTTCATCCGCTCGACCTTCAACAACACCCAGGTTTCGATTGCCGACGCGCGCGGCGGCGTGATCTCCTGGAGCTCGGCCGGCAAGGCGGGCTTCAAGGGCTCGCGCAAGTCGACGGCGTTCGCGGCGACGATGGTCGCGCAGGACGCGGCCCGTGTCGCGGTCGCGAAGGGCATGCACGAGTGCGAGGTGAGGATGCAGGGCGCCGGCGCCGGCCGCGAGAGCGCGGTCCGCGCCATCCAGGCCGCGGGCATCCGCGTCACCCAGATCACCGACACGACGCCGGTTCCCCACAACGGGTGCCGCGCCCGCAAGCGCAGGAGGGTTTAATCATGGGTCGCTATACAGGTCCCGTCTGCCGTCAGTGCCGCCGCGAGGGGAAGAAGCTCTTCCTCAAGGGCGCCCGCTGCTACATGGCCAAGTGCCCGATCGAGCAGGGAACCCCCGCTCCGGGCATGCACGTCGCGCGCCGCGCGAAGAAGATGTCCGAATACGGCTCCCAGCTCCGCCAGAAGCAGTCGCTGCGCCGCCAGTACGGAATGGGCGAGCTGCAGTTCCGCCGCTTCTTCCAGGAGGCGCTGCGCCGCGAGGGCATCACCGGCGAGATCCTCCTGCAGATGCTGGAGATGCGCCTCGACAGCGTGGTCTACCGCCTCGGCCTGGCGCCGAGCCGCCGCGCCGCGCGCCAGTTCATCCGCCACGGCCACATCCTCGTCAACGACCGCAAGGCGTCGATTCCCTCGATGATCGTGCGCGTCGGCGACATCGTGACCGTCAAGGACAACGCGAAGTCCAAGGACGCCGCGAACCGCTCGGTAGAGGCCGCCACTGGCGCCCAGCTGCCGGTGTGGATGGCCTTCGACCGCGCCACGCTGCGCGCCGAGGTGCTGGCCGTGCCGACCCGCGAGCAGATCGCCCCGATCGTCGACGAGCAGGCGATCGTCGAACTCTACTCGCGCTGATCCGGCCCCTAACGCCTTTAACAACTTAACAGGGAGACAACGACATGGCTATCCGTTTGAGCCCGTTCGAGATGCCCAAGAACGTCCAGCTGGACGAGTCGACCAAGACCGACACGTACACGAGGTTCGTGGCCGAGCCGTTCGAGGTCGGGTATGCGCGCACGATCGGCAACTCGCTCCGCAGGGTGCTGCTGAGCTCGATCGAGGGCGCGGCGATCTCGTCCGTGCGCATCAAGGGCGTCAACCACGAGTTCTCCACCATCAAGGGCTGCGCCGAGGACGTCACCGACATCATCCTCAACCTCAAGCGCACGCTGGTGAAGACCGTCTCGCGCGAGAACCAGATGCTCACCCTCAAGGCGAAGGGGCCGTGCACGGTGTGCGCGGGCGACTTCGCCAAGCAGAACAGCGTCGAGGTGCTCAACCCCAAGCAGGTCATCTGCACGCTCGACGTCGACGGCTCGCTCGACATGGAGTGCGAGGTGAGGACCGGCCGCGGCTTCTGCCTGGCCGACGGCAACAAGAGCCCCGACCAGGAGATCGGCCGCATCGCGATCGACTCGATCTTCTCGCCCGTGACCCGCGTCAACTTCCTCGTGGAGAACACGCGCGTCGGCGAGCGGACCGACTACGAGAAGCTCGTCCTCGACGTGTGGACCGACGGCCGCGTCACCCCCGGCGACGCGCTGAAGACCGCGGGCGCGGTGCTCCGCCGCCACATCGACGTGTTCGTCGACTACGAGGGCGAGCAGACGCTCGAGTTCGAGGACCACAGCGAGAAGGACGCCAACGAGCGCGAGCGCCTCAGGAAGCTGCTGAACATGTCCGTCAACGAGATCGAGCTGTCGGTCCGCGCGGCGAACTGCCTCAACAACGCGAACATCTCCTCCGTCGGAGAGCTCGCCGCCAAGACCGAGGCCGACATGCTCAAGTACCGCAACTTCGGCAAGAAGTCGCTGGACGAGATCAAGAAGAAGCTCGTCTCGCTCGGCCTGTCGCTCGGGTACAAGTTCGACCCGGATCTGCTTGAAAAGAAAAAGGAAGCTTAAGCCATGCGCCATCAGAGAGTCGCAAAGAAGTTCGGACGCTCCACCAAGCACCGCAAGATGCTGATGAGGAGCCTCGTCACCAACCTGATTCTTGCCGAATCGATCAAGACCACCCTGCCCAAGGCCAAGGAGGCCCGCAAGGACGCCGACCGGATCGTCACCGTCGCCAAGAAGGGCGATCTGGCGGCCCGGCGCCTGGCGGCTTCGCGCCTCGTCGAGCCGAAGGCGGTGCAGAAGCTGTTCGACAAGATCGCCCCTGCGATGAAGGACCGCAAGGGCGGCTACACCCGCATCGTCAAGCTCGGCACCCGCAGGGGCGACGCCGCTGAGATGTGCGTCCTTCAGTGGGTCACCGCGGCAGAGGCCGCGGCGCCCGCGAAAGACGAGCCGGCGAAGGAGGTGAAATAATGGCTATCGTTCTCAAGCTCAAGAAGGGCGAATCCGTTGAGCGGGGCCTCAAGCGCCTCAAGCGCGTCCTCGACAAGGAGGGCCTCATCAAGAAGCTGCGCGACGACCGCTACTTCGAGAAGCCCTGCGTGAAGGCGCGCAAGAAGTCCCAGCGCGCGCGCATCCGCAACCGCTCGCGCCGCGGGCGGATGGAGCTCAACTAAGCGCCCCGGGCCGTTTGCCAAAGTAAACGAAACTTAGAAAGGTTAAACGAAAGTTTAGTCGTTCGTTGGATGTCGGCGTAGCGTTGAGTTTGGCAATCCGGCGTGG
>CACXRO010000078.1 GCA_902770045.1 uncultured bacterium | reverse complement strand
GACGTAAAGGCCGTTCTCCAGCTTCAGCATGAGCGCGGTCTGCACGCCCGGTTCGGCGGGACGCGAGAACGAGACGTTGCTGCGGTCGGCGGTCGCGTAGAGGCGCGGAATCTCGGAACAGCGGCTCGTGAAGAAGCGGTATTCCTGCGTGTCGTAGTCGGCGGGAATCCACCACGCCGTCGGGTCGCCCGGCAGGTTGAAGCGCGTGCGCTCCTCCTTGATCTTGAAATACGCGAGCCGGTTCCCCTGTTCCGGGAACTCGTAGCGAAAGCCCACGCCGTCGGCGAACACGCAGAAGCGCACGTTCAGCCGCCGCCCCGTCTCCGCCTGCTCCAGCTCGACGAGCAATTCGTCGTGGTCGTCAGCGATTTCCTCCTCCTCGCCCCAGACCGGCCGCCTCGCCCGCGTCCGTTTCAAAGCCGAGCGTCGACGGCCGCACCACGTCCCTGTCCCCGTAGCGGATCGCGTAGGTCGGCCGGCCGTCGCCATCGAGCGCAAACTCCAGCCGACACCCGCATCGGACTACGGTGAGCGCCTCGCCCGTAGCCGCAAGGAACGCCGCGCCAGACACCAGCGCCATTCCAATCAAACACCTTGTCATTTCCCAGATGCCTTTCTTTCTTCCGCGCCGCCTCCGGCCGTGGGGCCGCCGTTGGGCGCCGTGACCGTACCTTCCACTGCCTTGAAGCCGCTGAACGGCATCGTGTAGTTCCAGGTCATCGGTCCCAGCTCGTAGACGGCGTTGGTCGCGCAGAGCGTCGCGCGGTTCTTGCCCCGGATGCTGTTCGGATGGTGATACCAGAACGTCGCGCGGTCGAGCGTCAGCGACGCGAAGCCGTCCTCGGACGGGATGAACGAAATCCCGCCGTTGCCGACCGACCCGAAGCCGTTCGCGCTCGCGCCATAGTCGAGCCGCGTCCCTTCGCAGAAGACCAGCCGCGCGCGCCCGCGAACGATGAGATCCGCCTTTTCGAGCGCATTGTCCGCGCGGTAGAGCCGCGCGCCGTCCGTAAACCGGAGCGTCACGCCGCCCGCCACGTAGTACGTCCCGCCCGCGTAGGCGAGCGTCGTGCGGGCGAGTTCGACCGTCACCGCCTCCGTCTCGGGATTGTTCACGCCGAAGTTGAAGGCATGGCGCGCGTCCGTCCAGAGCGTCGCGTCGCTGAGCGTCACCGCGCCGGCGGCGGCGACCGTGCCGCCGAAGTTCGGGCAGAAGAAGTCGATGTTGCCGAAGGCGTTGGAAATCGTGCCGCCGTCCACGTCCAGCGCGAACGGCGCGCGCCGCCCGACCGCCGCGTAGCCCAGCACGAGGTCGCCCGCATCGAAAGCCGCGAGCGTGCCGCGCACCGTGAGCGCCACGTCGCCGAAGCGCGTGTCGCCCGGCACGAGCAGCGTCGCGCCCTTCTCGACGACGAGCGACGGCAGCGCGCCGTCCGCGCCCGCCGCGAAGACGAGGCCGTTCGTCAGCACCATGTCTTCGACGACCGTCAGCCGTTCGCCGCCGCCCAGCCGCACGACGCCCGCCGGCACCTGCTCGCAGCCGTAGGGCACGACCGTCGCGCCCTTGAGCGTCGTCAGCTTTTCGACCGCCGCCTCGCCCGCGAACTTCAGGACGCCGCCCTCGACGACGATCTCGCCGTAGGAGCCGGCGGGCAGCCGCGCCTCGCCCTCGCCCGAGAAGCGCAAGTTCGCGCCGTCCGCCACCGCGAAGGTCGAAAGATCCAGCACCGTCCCCTTCGCCGTCGTGAACGAGACGCCGTCCGCCAGCGTCGCGGTGTCGGCGGCGAACGAGACCTGCCCCGACGCGTTGACCGTGCCGCCCAGCAGTTCCACGCCGAGCGTCATCCGGTTGCGGATTTCGGCGGCCTTCGCAATCGGCCCGCCCAAGTTGAGCTCGCCCGCCTTCTGGCGCAGATGGACCGAATACGTCTCGGCGCTGCTGCCGCCACGCTGCCAGGTCAGCCCCGCCGGCAGGTTCAGGACGCCACTGTTCTCCACCGAGTTGTCCGACTGCTCCGAACCGCTGTCGCCGCCCCAGTAGCGCGGATTGATCGTCGCCGTGCCGCCCGCCTCGACGAGAATGCGGTAGCTGTAGCCCTTGAACGTCCCGAGCAGGTTGAACGCGCCGCCCGCCTTCACCCGCGTCGTCCACTTCCCCTCCGAAAAGAGCGCGGGAGTGTAGGACGAACCCTCCAGCAGCGTCACCGTGCCGCCGCGCTCGATCGTCAGCTCGCCCGTGTGCGTCGAAACCGCGCCCGAAAAGCGCAGCGTCCCGTTCGCGACGGTCAGATAGTGGTTGTTCCAGTCGTCAGGCGTCTCCCAGCCCAACAGCGTCTCGCATCCGCAGATGTCGAAGGCGTAGTCGCCGCTGCCGAAAAGGTTGGCGTCCGCGCCCGGCAGTTCCGCCGCCGACGCGCCGCCGAGCCCCTCCGTGGACCAGTTGGCGCGGTCGTCGTAGCGCGAAAGCGTCTTGCCGGGCTTCCAGTAGTAGGTCGTCGGCCAAAGCCTCACCGCCGCCAACACGCCGAACCCGACGAGCAACGCCACGAGAACCGACGTCACCACGCGCTTGACCAGCCGTCCGTCCAGCCGTTGGGCGAGCGCGACCCGCGCGTAGTAGAGGCGCGACTTGACCGTGCCGATCGGCAGCGACAGGATCTTCGCCATCCGCGCAATCGGCAGGTCGAGGAAATAGCGCAGGACGACCGCTTCGCGCATGTCGGCGGGCAACGAATCGATGGCATCGCGCAAAAGCCCCGCGTCCACCGCCTCGACGATGGTCTGCGAGCCGTCAGCCTGCACCTCGGGCGCCGTGGGCTCCGGCAGTTCGGCGACGAAGTCAACCGTCGCGTTCGACTTGCGGCGGACGTCCTTGGCATGGCTGTTGACGAGAATCTTGCAGAGCCACGGGAAGAGCGCCGACTGTTCCGTATAGCCGTCGATGGCGCGCACGGCCTCGTCGATCGTGCGGTAGGCCAGCGCCTCGGCCTCGGTTTCGTCCACGCCCAGCCGGCGCGCGACGGCGCAGAGCCGCGCCTTGTATTCGCGCTCCAGCAGCTTCGCCCCCGACTCGCGGTCGGTGCGCAAGATGTCGACAGTCGTCACTTTTTGCCGATTCCCTTCCAAGGAAACAACACTCCAAAGGAATAATACCCGACCAACGGCAAACGGTTCAAGACAATCTCTCGCGCCCCTCCGCGCAAGCCGGGTGGCGACGGTTCGGCGGTCAGAAGCGCGGCAGTTTCATGAGCGAATCCACGCGTCCGCCTTCGCGCGAGCGGAGGCGCCAGATGCGGCCGTGCTCGTCGCGCAGCGCGCGGAGGCGGCCCTCGTCGCGCCTGTGGCACGCGCAGTCGATGAGGTTCGCCATGTAGACTATCTCCTTCGCCCAGTCGTTGCGGTCCGCCCAGCGCCCGGCCGCTATGCGCACCCCCGAGGCGATGCCGCTTATCTCGTCGAGTATCGAGTCCGTAAGCCCCGGATGGCGCGAATAGCCGTGCGGATTCGCGAGGATGTTGAACAGCTCCGAGCAGTTCGCCTTGAGCGCACCTCCGCGCAGGTAGAGCGTGCCGAGCTTCATGAGGTATCCGCCGAGCGGCGCATCCATGACGGAGTTGAGTTCGCGCTCGAGGTCCATGTTGGCCGACTTGGGGCCGGACATCGCGAAGTTCCCGCCGAGTATGATCGCCGGAAGCGACGCGGCGAGCGGCTGCCAGTGCCCCTCGTCGCCCCAGTCCGTAAGCAGATACCCCTTCGCTCCGTTCTCACGGCCGGCCTTCTCGGCGGCGGCGAGGTTCTCCCTCATGTTCTCAATGCGGCCGGCGAGCGACCGCCAGGCCGACGTCCCCGGGCAGACGTAGAAGTCGAGTCCTGACGACCTGAACGCGGCGGCCTCGCGTCCGAACGGGTGGTTCGCCTCGTACCCCCAGTCGAGCGCGACGAGGTCCTTTGGAAGCCGCGATATGCATTCGGGATGGCGCAGGACGATGTCGCCCCAGAACATCGGGCGCTTCCCTCGGCAGCGCGCGGCTTCCGCCACCTTGCAGAGGAAGCCCAGGTACTCCTCGACGTCGGATATCTCGAAGGTCTCGTCGCAGCAGATGTTGACCAGGCCGGACGCGAAGTTCGGGAGGAGCTGCGAAAGGAGGTCCTCGACAAGCGCGATGGAGCCGGGGTTCCTCGGGTCGAGCGTCGTCGGGAACTTCTTCACTGTCCCCCACGGCGTCATCGCGCCGCCCTTCGGGAACCTGGCGAGCGGATTGTACCTCGGATGCACAAGCCAGCGCTCCATGT
>CACXRO010000077.1 GCA_902770045.1 uncultured bacterium | reverse complement strand
CGAAGGTCGTCTTCACCACCAACACGCGCCTGCTGCGGTCTCAAAGATGAGTTCACTTTTGCTGACTACAACTTTTCCGCTTTTGCTAACTACGCGACACCAACAACCGCCCCACTTGCCATGAGGCGGCGGTTTTTGGTATACTACACGTCAATCAACCAAGTTCGGGCGTGGCGCAGTGGTAGCGCAGTTGACTGTTAATCAATTGGTCGCTGGTTCGAATCCAGCCGCCCGAGCCAGTTTGGCGGTCCGCCGGGCGTCACCGGCGGCTTTCGCGTCAGGGGCGATTCAAGGAAGGCACGAGATGTTCGAGGGAAATGTTTTCGGTCGACTGGACCAGAAGCTGCAGCATGCGGTTGCGGATGCGGGCTATTCGGTCCCGACGCCCATCCAGGAGCAGGCCATCCCGCGTCTCCTCGAAGGCCGCGACCTCATCGGCATCGCCCAGACCGGCACCGGCAAGACCGCGGCGTTTATGCTGCCGATTCTCCAGCACTTGATCAAGGTGCGCAGACCGCGCCGCATCGGCCATCCGCGCGCGCTCGTCCTCTCGCCGACGCGTGAGCTCGCGGTGCAGACGGCCGAGAACGCGCGCCGCTACTCCGCGCTCGCGCAGCTGCCCTACGCCTGCCTGATCGGCGGCGTCAGCCAGTTTGGCCAGGTGAAGGACCTGAAGAAGGGCGCGGAGACGGTGATCGCCTGCCCTGGGCGGCTCATCGACCTGATGACCCAGGGGATCGTGTTCCTCGACCAGGTGGAGATGTTCGTCCTCGACGAGGCGGACCGGATGCTGGACATGGGGTTCCTGCCGGACATCAAGCGGATCATCTCCAAGCTGCCGGTGCGCCGCCAGTCGATGTTCTTCTCCGCCACGATGTCGCCGGCGATCGCCGCGCTTGCCGCGGAGCTGGTGACCGACCCGGTGAAGATCGAGATCGCGCCCGAGGCGCCGGCGGTGGAGAAGATCAGCCAGAAGGTGATGTTCGTCGAGAAGGCGCGCAAGGACTCGCTCCTGATCCACCTCTTGAAGACGCATCCGGAGTGGACGAAGGTGATTGTCTTCGCCAAGATGCGCCATGGCGCGGACCGTGTCTGCAAGAAGCTCGCGCGCGAGGGGATCAACTGCGCGGCCATCCACTCCGACAAGACCCAGGGTCAGCGCACACGTGCGATGGAGGGCTTCCGCCGTGGCGAGATCCGCGTGCTGGTGGCGACGGACATCGCCTCGCGCGGCATCGACGTGAAGGACGTCTCCTGCGTCGTCAACATGGAGCTGCCGCTGGAGACCGAGAGCTACGTCCACCGCATCGGCCGCACGGCCCGCGCCGGCGAGAGCGGCGTCGCCGTCAGCTTCGTCTCCGCCGAGGAGCGCGCCCAGCTGAAGGCGGTGGAGCGGTTCATCCGCAAGACCATCCCCGTCGACCGCGACCAGCCGTTCCACTGCGAGGACGCCGACCGCCGGTCCGGCCATGAGCGCGAGGGCTTGCCGCAGGCGCCGTGGGTGCATCCGGCGAACCGCAACCGCAGCAACCGCAAACGCCAGGGCCACAAGGGCTTCCAGGGCCGCCGCCAGCCAGACTTCGGCCAGAAGCGCAACGGCACGGGCGAATGAGGCCCAAGAGGACGACGGCATGGCGGAAGAATCAGACGGCGAGCTGACGCGGAAAAGCTGGTTCGTGCTGCATGTCAAGCCGCGCACGGAAAAGAAGGTCATGCTGTATCTTGCGAGGTACGGTTGCTTCAGGTACCTTCCGCTAGTCTTGAAGGTCACGAAGGTCCAGCGGCGCAAGGTGCGCAGGACCATCCCGGTGTTTCCCGGGTACGTGTTTTCCCGGATGACCCCGGAGGAGCGGATCGAGATGCTCAAGACCAATCTCATCGTCAGCGCGATATGCGTGACACGCCCGCGGGAGATGATACACCAGCTGAGGCAGGTCGAGCACGCGTCGAAGTGTTCGCCGGACATTCGCCGGACGCAGGTCTTCAAGGAAGGGGACTACGTTAGGGTCGTTTCGGGGCCGTTGCGCGGCACGGAGGGCTATGTCCGCCGCGAGGGCTCGTGCGCCAAAATCTGCCTCAACGTCGAGATCCTTGGCGCGGCAGTCGAACTGTCGGTATCGCCAGAGGATTTGGAGAAGATAAAACAGCTGTAAACTCCAGGTTTTGCCGAATTGATTTGCTTTGCCGTATTATGGTATAATGCGCGCCAGTGAGACCGAGTAACACCATGCGCACAAGCACCATAGCACCGTTCGCCGTTTCCGCCGCGCTGGCCGCATTGGCGGCGTGGACGGCGTCTGCGCGCAACTGCGGCATGGCGTTCGTGGACACCTCCGTCCCCACCCAGTCGGTGGCGGCCTGCTCCTGCGAGGGCTTCTTCACGGTCGACTTCTCGGTCGCCGTGACCTGCTGCGAGTGCTACTCGGGCCCGTTCGCCTTCTCCGGAGTCTACCGCCGCGGCACCGACGGATCCATCCCCCCGTCCGTCTCCACGAACTTCGTCGCGGCCTGCGACTGCGACGGCTGCAACGCCGAGCACCGGGTCTCGTGCTCGGTCGCACTCGTCGCCGACCCGTTCTGCGGCGACGAGCCCTCGCCGCCCGGATCGCCGGGCGGCGGGAGCTCGAGGGGCGGCACCGGCGGCCTCCCCTTGCCGCTCCGCGCGTCCCGGCGCACCGCGCCGCCAGGTCCCGCCTGCGCCGTCCCCCGGGGGGCCCCGACGGTTGCGATCTCCCTCGGGCGCAGCCGCTCCGGCGGCTTCACCGGGCACCTCGAGCTCGACCCGGCGCGGGTGTTCTCCCTTTCCAACGCGATGCCGGACGCGGTCATCGTGCACGGCAACTCGCGCACCGGCCTCGACATAGTCCGCTCGGCCGCGGGCGGCCTTCGCCAGGTCCGCTCCGCCGGGTGTCTCGCCGAGTTCACCGTCCCTCCCGCCTCGAACTCCTTCGCTATTTCGTTCTACCATCCGTCCGACCTCGAATCCGAACTGACCGACGACGGGCTCTACGCCGTCCTCCCCGGCGCCGTCCCGTTCGCGGTCTACGAGGTCGGCCCGTTCGCCGACGAGTCCGGCAGGCGAGTTCTTCCGGTAGTCGAGCGCCGCGGCGGCGAAACCGTCTCGTCCCGCGCGCTCTACGCCTCGCGGTCGTCCCCGGACGCCGGCCTCTCCCTCGCGGACGGGCTTGTCGAGCGCGGAGTCCGCGAACTGGCGGACGGCGCGCTCCTCCGCTACGTCCGCGGTGCCGGCGCGCCCGAGCGCGGCGTCGTCGACCGCTACGCCGCCGTCGGCGGCGAGCAGGTGCTTGCCATGCGCGTCGAGGCGTCTTCCTCCGGCGAGGCGCGGACGAGCCGCTGGGAGTACGCGGAGGGGCCGTATCCCGCCGCGCACGTCGACCCGTCGGGGCTCAGGACCGAGTACGCCTACGACGGCGCCGGGCGCGTGGTCCGGGAGACCGTCCGCGCCCCCGGCCGCCCGGCGCGGGTGCGAACGATGTCCTACGACCCCGTTGGAGTGCGCCCGCCCAGCGCGGGCGTGATGGAGGACGACGGCTCGCAGGGGGTGGAGATTCCCCGCGTGGAGGACGAGTCGGTGGACGGCGTCCCCGTCTCGCGGACGGTGCGCTTCGTCGCCATAGACGCGAGGAACCACCGCATCGTCGAGGAGACGCGCCTCCGCGACCCGTCGATGGCGCCGACAAACGGCTGGCGGGACGCCCTCTCGCCGCATACGTTCAGGGACTACATGCCGAAGAGCGACTGCCGCCCCTGCTCGGAGCGGATCGCCCGCGAGGTCCACGCCGACGGGACGGAGGACGAGAGCGGGTTCGCGTCCGGCGAGTACGTCCCCGGCCCCGGCGGCTCCGCCGGCGTGTTCACGCCGGTACCCGGCGGGGACTGGTTCCGCACCGTCACCACGCACCGCCCCCCGCAGGCGGCGTCCTCCCGCGCCTCAGCCGCGCAGGTCCCCGGCAGGACGACCCGCGACGTCACCGTCGAGCTGCGCTCCTCGAAGCGCGTCGTCCTCAGGGAGACCCATGTCTGCACCGGGCCGGGGGAGAACGACTTCGAGCGCGTCGCCTGGACCGCTACAACCCGCGACCACCTCGGGAACCCCGTCCTGGAGGTGTCCTCCGACGGCTCGCGGGTCGAGCGTGAGTACGCGGGCGAAAGACTCCTTGCCGAAACCGCCGCGGACGGATCGCGCACGACGTATTCCTACGACGCGCTTGGACGCGTAGTCTCCGAGACGAAGTCCTGGAACGGGCTGCGGCCCGCCGTGACCACCTCCTACGTCCGCGACCCGGAAGGCCGCGTCCTCTCGCGCACCGTCGCATCAGGCGGCCTCTTCGAGACCGAGACGACAGAGTACGACGCCTTCGGACGGACAACGCTCGCCGTCGCCGCGGACGGCGTCGCGACGAAGTACCTCTACGAGACAGACGCCGTTTCCGGCCTCGAGACCCGCACCGCGATCCGCGGCTACGGGACTCCCTGCGCGGTCACCAACGAGACGGTGTCCTACGCGGACGGACGCATGAAGGAGACACGCCTCAATGGCGTCCTTAGGCGCACATATTCCTATGGCGTGGACGCGGACGGGTGCGAATGGACGAAGACCTCGGAAGGACGCCTTGGACCCGACTCTCCGCGCTGGCGAACGGCGAAGACCGACCCGCTCGGGCGCACCGTCGAGGAGACGACGCCCGGCTTCGGCGCGGCAATCGTCTCCTCCAACCGCTACGACGCCGCCGGCCGCCTCGTCGCCACTTCCACATACGCTTCCCCCACCCCCGCATCCATCCTCCGTTCCTCTGTGCCTCTGTGTGACGCCACCATGCTCCGCAGCGCCATCTACCTCTACGACTCCCTCGGCGAGCGCACGGCGACGGTTGAGGACATCGACTTCGACGGCGTCGTCGACCTCGGACTTCGACGGCGTCGTCGACCTCGTCGGTCCCGACCGCGTGGTCTCCAACTCCACCCAGTACGTCAAGCTCGGCTCCGACTGGTGGCGCGAGTCCTCGACCTGGCAGGCGCGCATAAGCGGCTCTCCCGCGCCAACCCGCGTTTCCTGCGCCCGCGAGCGCATGACCGGCCTCGGCGGCGCGGACGGCCTCGTCTCCGAGACCGTCTCCATGGACATCCGCGGCAACGAGACCCGCGCCTTCGCCTGCCGCGACCGCGCGGCGATGGCGGAGACGAGGATCGTGTCCGTCCCCGGCTCGGAGATTCCCGAGACATCCGTCTCCGTCTGCGGGCTCGTCGTCACCAACGTCACCTCCACCGGCGTCGCGACGACCTACGGCTACGACGCGCTCGGGCGCGAGACGAGCGCCACCGACGGGCGCGGCAACACGACGACGACGGCATACGACCAATACGGCCGCGTCGTCTCCACTACCGACGGCGCTGGCAACGCGACAACCTACGGCTACGACGCCATCGGGCGCCGGGTGTCCGCGACCGACCCCATGGGCAACACGGTGACGACCGCCTACGACGCGGAGGGGCGCGTCGTCTCCCGGCGCGGCGCGACATATCCGGTGGACTACGCGTACGACGACTACGGCGGGAAGATTTCCATGACCACCTACAGGAGCGAATCACTCTCCAACGGCGACGTTACCCGCTGGCTGCGGGACGAGGCGACGGGGCTCGTCACGAACAAGGTCTATGCCGACGGGAAGGGGCCTTCCTACTCATACACCCCCGACGGCAGGCTCGCGACCCGCACCTGGGCGCGCGGCGTCGTGACTGCATATGCCTACGACAGTTCCGGCGCGCTCACCAACACCGTCTACTCCGACGGCACGCCGACGGTGTCGATGGCCTACGACCGCACCGGCAACCTCGTCTCGGCAATCACCGCCGGGGTCTGCACCAACCTCTACGCGTACGATACAACCGGGCTTTGCACCAACGAAGTCCAGAACGGCGTCGCGATCGCCCGCAGCTACGACGCCCTCGGCCGCCAGACCGGATATGCCGTAGACGGGCAGGCGGTTTGCGTCTCATCTCTGCCGCATCCGGCACCAACGAATTCTTCTACACCTATCTTCCCGGCACCGACCTCGTGGCCGGCTACGTCTCCGGCGACTTTTCGCATGCGGTCTCCTACGAGATAAGCCGCGACCTCGTCTCCGCGGTCACCAACCGCTTCGGGAGCCGCGTCATTTCCGCCTTCGGCTACTCCAACGACGCGGCGGGACGCCGCACCGCGATCTCCCGCTCCGGCGAGGCGTTCGGCGACCTCTCCGGCTCCACCGACTCCTACGGCTACAACCTGAGGAGCGAAGTCGTCTCCGCCCGACGCACCAAGGGAGGCGCGTCCGTGCGCGGCTTCGACGAGGATTTTTCCTACGACCCCATTGGCAACCGCGTTGCGACCACCAACTACGACGAGACCGGGTCTGCCATCGTCTCCGAGTACGCGGCGAACAGCTTGAACCAGTACACGTCCCGCACCGTCCCCGGCGTCGCGGCGGCACGCGGCTTCGCGGACGCCAATGCGACCGTCACCGTCAACGAGAACCCGACCTGGCGACTCGGCGAGTACTTCTTCGGCAGCGACGAGTTCGACAACTCGCAGTCCGCAGTCGACGCCGCGCTCGTCACCACCGCCGCGCTCGCCTCGCCCACCAACGGCCCGGACGAAGTCGCGTCAGTGACGAGCCGCGTCCACATCGCCAAGACCCCGCAGCTCTTCGAGTACGACCTCGACGGCAACCAGACGCTCGTAACCACCAAGACCGGCACCTGGCGCGTAACCTACAACGGCGAAAACCGCCCGGTTCTTTGGGAGCGCGTCGCGGCCGACTCAAACACTCTCACCTCAAACACTCAAACACGGGTCTCGATGTCCTTCGACCATCAAGGACGTAGACGAATGTATCTTGAGGCCGCCGCGGACGGTTCGACCAACCACATCGACCATTTCTCTTACGACAACTACCTCTGCGTAGCACGCAACCGCTGGCAGCCGGGCGGCACAATAGCGACCGACCGCTTCGTCTGGGATCCGACTGAACCTGTCGCGACACGTCCGCTTGCGTTCTACCAGCCCAACGCCCAGCCTCAGTTGTATTCCATCGACGGCAATAAGAACGTCTCCGAGCTTGTTTCGTCTGACGACGGCACAATTTCCGCCCACTACGAGTACGCCCCATTCGGCGAAGTGATTCTCTCCTCCGGCGACCTTGCATTTACCAATCCTTTTCATTTTTCATCTGAATATGCAGATGACACGCTGGGGCTGGTGTGCTACAATTGCAGGCACTATAATCCGGTAGATGGTAGATGGATTGGGCGAGATCCCGCTGAAGACAATAGCACATTTCAAGTATATCAGTTTTGTCGCAATCTGCCAATCGTGTTTTACGATTACTTGGGTTGTTCTTACTATGTTTCTCCAGGTCCTCCGCCAGGTGGATGGAATGCACCGCCAAATGTAGTAATATCACCACCTCCGCCACTTCCAAATTGTTCAAGTGAGTCGTCCGAACTGCAAAAGGATAGAGATGAACTGGAATCTAGATTGGCGGCAACTTGTCCAGAGGGAAATGAGCCGAAAAAGACACCTTGGAGATCGTCGTGCTGCAAGGAATCGTGCCTTAAACAGGCAAAGGCAATTGCTGACGCAGTGTTGCAGTGTGTGCAAGGAACAGTTGTGGAAGGCGAACCTGGAGGCTGGTTGGGCAATGCTTTGTCGTGGAACGACACCGCAAATGGTTGCAATGATTGGTCGCTTGTATTGGAACGTGCTGTAGACACAGCGCTAGTAGAATCACAAGTACTTGTGCGCAACAGATGTTTTGACGGGCACATCGATTGGGAATTTAGGCTGGTTACAATTATTCCGTTGCCACATAAGTTTGTTGTCATTACTAGTTCAGACGGGACGCGGATTAATGTGGATCCCTGGCCGTCAGGAGGAAGGAGACTGTTCCCATGAAGCAGGCTATAGACATGAAAAGATTGATGGTGTATCTGCTATTGACCGTAATTGCTCTTGCGTTCGTGGTGGGAGTATTGCCAGAGTTGA
>CACXRO010000076.1 GCA_902770045.1 uncultured bacterium | reverse complement strand
GCGATGTTCCTCTCCATCGCGTTGAGCACTTCGTCTATGGACGCGCCGGTTCTCGCGAGCATGTTGATGGCCCTGACTATCTGGCCGCTGTCGGGCAGGCGCTCCACGAGGATGTCCTCGATGAGGTTTGCGGCCTCGGCGTCGCGATTGCCCTTTTCGGGGATGTCGGAATAAAGCACGTCAAAGGCGGTCTGGCGCGTGAGATTGCCGGCGGCCTTGAGGTCGGCGAGTTCGTCGGCATGCTTAATGACGCGCCCGACGAAGACTGCGCCCTGGCCGATCACCGTCCCTTGCTGTCCGTTGGGGTCAAAGGGATGAAAGAGGTCGTTGACCGCGTAGAGAAGATCGCGCTGCGCCTGGGGCATCTGGGCCAGCGTGGCGTGCTGCGAGTCGCCGACTTTGCTCAGGGCGAAGCGGGCCGCGGGGTTCCTCTCCATGCCGAAGACCGACTCCTTGTCCTCGGCTTCGAGGGGAATGTTTTCGTTGACGGCGATCTCGTCGAAGATGAACTTCTCGGCGCCGCGCGCGTGGGAGGTGCCGGTTATGGAGGGGTTCATGCACTTGGCGGTCACGCCCGGGCCGTTGCCCAGCTCCGAGCAGACATTGGCGAACCACTCCTGGAAGTCCGCCATGAGCGCGAGGCCCTTCTTGAAGTTCTCCGCGCTCTTCGTGAAGCGTCCGCCGCAGTCGAAGAGGCGGCGCGCGGTCGAGTTCGGGTCGAGCGCGGCGGACTCCGCCTCCGCGTCCGTGCATCCCGTCGCCTGCTGGTAGATGTTCGCGACGCGCGCGAGCTTGGGCAGCTCGGAGGCCACGTAGCCCATCGACGTCGCCCTGCCGATGCTCGCAGGGTCGTTGAACTTGCCGCCGCCGAGCGAGTCTATGGCAATCCGCACGAGGTTGATCCGCCGCGCCGTGAGCGGCTTGCCCTTGCCGAAGTCCTCGAGCTTCATGTTGTCGCGCACTACATCCGGAATGAACTTCTCGCCGCCGAACATATCCGCGACCGTCTTGCGAAAAAGATCGCGCACCTGGTCGTTCGCCGTCTTCATGTCCGCCGTGCGCCAGAACGACGCGAAGGTGCCTTTGTAGTCGCCCCTCGGCATCCCAGAGAAGCGCGCGACCGTGTCCTCGCCCTTGCCATTGGGCCCGTAGGCCTTGTTCGCAAAATCCACGAACTTCTGGAAGTTCGCGCTGTAGTTCGCATTTACCTGTCCTGACATTGTTCTGCTCCTTTCTAACCTTTTAACCTTTTAACCTTTTAACTTTTCAACCTTTCAACTTTTCAACTTTTCAACTTTTCAACCTGTCTACACGCGAAAAGCAAAAAGGTTACATAAGGTCACACATGGAAGAATCCGCTTGATAGCAGGCCGTTGTGGTCGGAGGCGCCTTCGGCCTTCTCCGCACGCGCTTCTTCGGCGTACCTTATCCCGGCAAGCGTCCTGCGCCATTCCTCCGCCTGGTTGACAAGCGATTCTATTCCGGCGCCGAGCGACTCGGCATCCGCCAGCGCGAGCGGAAGCTGACGGACAAGCGCGTATGCGCCGGTCTCGGGGTTCTGGCACAGCGTCGCGCCGTCCGTGGCGCGCAGCATGAAGTTGGCCTTGAGCATCATCGCGCCGAACTCGCCGTTCGCGTCGGGCGGGGGCTGTCCGATCTCGGTGCAGACAACCACGCTCCGCGTCTGCTGATCGTCCAGCAGCTCCACCCGGCTGCCGTCGACATCAAGCTCGACGACGTCGTCGACGCTGTCAAGACCTTCGATTGCATATTTAGCGGCGAACGCCGCAATCAGCTCCTTGAACTCCATGGCATATTCTCCTCTCGGTTAATATGCCGTATTATACCATAAACGCGCACCGCGCGGCGGAGGTACGGCCAACGCATTAAAAGCCGATTCTTCCCCTTTGGGGCCCCTGAATCGTTTTTAATGCGTTGGAAGCGTCTCAGCCGCCAACAGCCATCAGTTCAGCGTTCAGTGGGAAGAGACCGAAAACCTCCTCTCTACTGGCTGTTGCGCTGCTGGTTGTTGGTTGTTGGAACACTTCGGCCGCAGGCCGCCTCGTGCCGCCCCAACCCGAAGCCGCGAATCTTACGAATTTAGTAATTGCCGCGTTTTGCCGTCCAAATTATTGTAAATCCCGGCCATTGACGCCCGAGATATCTGCGATTTACGCGCTGAATGCGAATAATGGCACGCTTTTTGCTATATTTAGACAAAAAGGCAAAGTCCTTCACAAGGAGAAAACAAAAAAATGAACAAGTACATTGCTAACGTCCTCGCCGATGTCAAGGCGAAGAACGCAGACCAGCCGGAGTTCCTCCAGGCGGTCGAGGAAGTCCTCACTACCCTCGCGCCGGTCATAGAGGCGAATCCGGCCTACCAGGCCAACGCCATCCTCGAGCGCATCGTCGAGCCGGAGCGGACGATCATCTTCCGCGTGCCGTGGATCGACGACAAGGGCATCGTGCGGGTGAACCGCGGCTACCGGGTGCAGTTCAACTCGGCGATCGGCCCCTACAAGGGCGGCCTCCGGTTCGATCCGTCGGTCAACCTGTCGGTGCTCAAGTTCCTCGGCTTCGAGCAGGTGTTCAAGAACTCGCTCACCACGCTGCCGATGGGCGGTGGCAAGGGCGGTTCGGACTTCAACCCCAAGGTCAGCCCCCACACCCCCGGCAAGCGCTGCAGCGACCGCGAGGTGATGCGCTTCTGCCAGAGTTTCATGACCGAGCTCTTCCGCCACATCGGCGCGGACACCGACGTCCCGGCCGGCGACATGAACGTGGGCGGCCGCGAGATCGGCTACCTTTTCGGCCAGTACCGCAAGATCGCCAACGAGTTCACCGGCGTGCTGACCGGCAAGGGCCTCTCCTTCGGCGGCTCGCTGGTCCGCCCCGAGGCGACCGGCTACGGCGACGTCTACTTCGCCGCGAACATGCTCGCGATGCGCGGCGACACGCTTGAGGGCAAGCGCTGCGTCGTCTCCGGCTCCGGCAACGTCGCCACCTACGCGGCCGAGAAGCTGATGCAGCTCGGCGCCAAGGTGCTCACGCTCTCCGACCGCTCGGGCGCGATCTACGCGAAGGACGGCATCACCCCGAAGATGCTCAAGGACGTGATGCGCCTCAAGACCGTCGCCCGCGGCGAGCTCGCCGACTTCGCCAAGAAGACGAAGGCCGTCAAGTTCTTCAAGGGCGCCAACAGCTGGCAGCTGGCGGACAAGGTGGACTGCGCCTTCCCGTGCGCGCGGCAGAACGAGCTCAACGGCAAGGACGCGGCCTACCTGCTCAAGCACGGCTGCACGCTCGTCGGCGAGGGCGCCAACATGCCCTCCACGCCGGACGCGATCGCCGCGTTCGCCAAGGCGAAGATCATGTTCTCGCCCGGCAAGGCGTCGAACGCCGGCGGCGTCGCCACCTCGGGCCTGGAGATGTCCCAGAACTCGGAGCGCCTCTCCTGGACTGCCGAGGAGGTCGACACCAAGCTCAAGGGCATCATGAAGGCCATCCACGACAACGCCTGGAACGCCGCGGAGAAGTACGGCCACAAGGGCGACTACGTAATGGGCGCGAACATCGCCGGCTTCACCAAGGTCGCCGACGCGATGCTCGCCCAGGGCATCTAAGCACGCTCCGGTCAAAAACCGAAACTGCCGCGGGGCCGGTCGCTCGACCGGCCCCGCTCTGTCTACTCTGACGCGCAAACCGCCGCGCGATTATGTCTCGTGCCTGCTGCCTCGCCGCGATCCAGAACCTCAGCGCACGTAGAGTGCGAAGCCGCCTCTTCCAGCCCCAGACAATCCTGTCGTCCGCCCCTGCGGGATGGACATAGGCGCAGTCCAGCGACGCCTTCTGGTCAACAAGCGCCCCGTTGCGGTAGAGCTTCCAGCCGGTGCAGGTGTACTTCGTATTGGTCACGGGATCGACCCACAGCGCACTGGCGCGGAACGATGCTTTCCATCCCGCCGCGGGATCGGCATACACCTGCGGCGCGGGCTTCATCCCACCGGTCACCGCCGGATTCTGGGAAACGACGACCACCTCGTTCGTCCATTCCTCCTTCGCAAGCGGCATGAGCGTGATATCGTCATAGCAGCCCGAGGTACTCGCAGTTGAATTGATTGTCTGTTTGATTGTAAACGTCGCCGGCCCCTGCACAAGATTGGCAATAGTGTTGTCAGGAACGAACTGCGTCGTTTTGGCGGTGACGTTATTAATCGACCAGACCGTATTCGTCACGCCGTTCTGCGCGATATTGACCTCGATATTTATGCTCTGGTTGTAGTTTGAGGCCAGGCCATACCTAAATCCCAACCGGTAGCGACCGGTGAGCGGAACGATAATGTCCTGTTCGAAAGACCCTTCCTTCCAAATAAACCCAGAATACCCGCCCAGGGTAAAGTTCGCATTGGGAGTGAAATATGTATTGGGCTTCGAAATTCCGTTATTATATACGGCCTTGACTGCGTTCACTTTCCAAACGGTCGTTGTCGCAGGCCACACGCCATTGTTATCGTAAAGATCTCCGACATTGCCAGATGCGATGGACGACCCTTCTTCAAACCCGCCATTACCGATGATTGATGCCGGAGTCGAGAACGTCCCATTCACGAAGGCTTCGCCGCCACTGTTGTTGCGCACGCGCAGACGGCAGGCGTAGGTCACGTTCATGTCCAACCCGGCGATCGTCGCAGTGTAGATGCCGGGAGCGGAAAGTCCGCTTAGGATCGGTTCGTAGTAATCACCAATCGTCTGGTTCGTCGGCGCAAAGGCAATTGCGATGTCCACGATTGCATCGGGTGCGCCGAGGGCCGAGAGGTTTAAGTCGAGCGTTACGCGGTCAATGCCCTCACCGCTCGTCGAAAGCGACAAAGCCGGATTGACGTTGGCCTCGACAAGCTGCAGCGAAATGTCGTCGTAGCACGTCGCGACGGCAATGCCGTCCGGCGGAATGCCGCGCAGCTGGAAGGTCATGTTTCCGGCCGGCAGCGTCACCTCCCGC
This sequence comes from uncultured bacterium, assembly GCA_902770045.1. Taxonomy (GTDB): domain Bacteria; phylum Verrucomicrobiota; class Kiritimatiellia; order RFP12; family UBA1067; genus UBA1067. The sequence goes on along the minus strand of CACXRO010000076.1, from coordinate 4,185 downwards.
TCGCACTGGTGCAGAGTATAATCTCCGTTCTCGATGGACTCGACGAAAAGCGTGTTCGTGACACCCCCTTCGCTCACCACCTCGACCGCCGTGCTATGATCCTGGCTGAAGTTCGGCGATGCCGCATACTTGAACGAAACCTTGTAGGTGCCGTTTGCCGGCACGGTGATTGACTGCTTCAGATCCTTGTCCTTCCAGATAAAGGCGTAGACGTTGCTCGTAATCAGATCCTTCGCATACGTCGTGCTGGGGGAGATGTTCCCTCCTGACGCCCTGGCGCGGTTCGCGACCTCGCCCGTTCCGGACCAGGGGCAATCGTTGCAATCCACGACATTCTTGTAGAGACTGGCCGAAACGGAAAGAAAGTCGGGAAGCTCGTCGAAGCCGCCGTCTATGAGCAGCTCCTTCGTCGTCCGGAACGACTTCGCCGCCACGAAGTTCTCCCCGGCGGCCGAGAAGCGCACCTCCAGGTCGTATTCGGTGTCGATTTCAAGGCCGGTGACGAGGTGGGCAAGCTCCGTCTCCTTGGCGAGCCCGGCGGAGATGGCCGTCCAGTCGGGAACGAAGGACTGCCCATGCTTCGCGATGCGGTAGTCAACCTGGGTGAGGTCGTCGCCCTGGCCGTAGTCGAGCGGACGCACCTTGACCAGCACGCGGTCGTGGCGCGGAAGTTTGAGATCAACGGCGCCAAAGGGAGACGCGGCGTCTTTCAGCACCACGGAAACATCGTCGATGCACACTGTCTTGCTGGTTCCCTGACCCTCGATCCTCAGCCGGTAGCGTCCGGCCGCAGTAATCGTGGCGGTGCCAGTATAGGTGCCGACCGATGCCCCCGGCGAGATATTGCCGGAGGAAAAGGCCGTTGCCCCCGTCTCGTCGATCATGCTGGCCGTAAGCTGCTCTACATAGTCCTTGTCCTCCTTCCGCATGCAATGTCGGAAGGAGACTTCATACGTTCCCGCCACCGGCAATTCAAGCGTCTGCTCGACATATTGGAGCTTGTAAATGGTAAGGTAGCGCTCTCCGGAACAGAGCGATGTGTCATTGGGCTTCGGCGCAGTGCTCGCATCTTTGTCGGCGATGCCGCCAGTCCCCGTCCAGTGCTCGAGCCGCGCCTCGATCCCGTTGATGTCACCATATTCAGAATACCGCAGACTATACGGGTTGCTGTTGCCGCTCCAGTTCCTCCAGTAGATGTAGGATTCCTCGAAGCCGCCGTTCCAGACGAAGTTGCCGGCGTCCGACGGGAAGGCGGAGGCAACGGGCAGGGCCGCGGCCAGCGCGGCGGCGAGAATTGACGGGCGGGTATTCTTGTTCATGGACTGCTCCTCTTGTTCTTGAGAAATCAAAGGTTCGGCGACCGCTACTTCGGCGGCCGTCTCGGGCGGTTCTGCCGAGATTGGCGGCTCTTCCGCCGCCGGTTGCGCTTCCGTCGCCTGATGCTCTTCCGACGCCGGCTCCGATTCCGCCACCGGCTGGCTCGAAGCGCTCGACTCCACTTTCGCCGCGGGCTCCGACGCGGAGCGGACTGCCGCGACGCCGACCGCGCCCACCGCGGCCAGCGCCGAAAACGCCAGCGCGAGCAGGACTGCCTTCACGCCCGGCTTCTTCGCCGAAGACGTCAGCCGCCGCGTCAGCTCGACACGAGCGCAGTGGATGCGCCACTTTACCGTGCTGACCGGCAGGGCAAGGAACTTGGCGATGCGGGCGACCGGCTGCTCCATTAGGTAGTGCATCACAATCGCCTCCTTCATCTCCTTCGGAAGCGTGTTGATGGCATCGCGCAGAATGGAGGCGTCGACATCCCTGTAGATGGCCTCGTGGGCCGCGTCGTCAGGCGTTTCTGGGAGGTCGCCGGGATAGGTGACGTCACGGTCGGACCGGCGGCGGCGGTCGGCGGAGTTGAGGTTGATCATTATCCGGCACATCCAGCCGAAAAAGGCCGACTGCTCCAGATAGTCGTCAATGCCGGCGACAACCGCGGCAAAGGTGCGGTTCACGAGCTCGTCGGCGTCAGACAAATCAGAGCAAAGCCGCCGCGCCATGGCAAGTAGCCCCGCCCTGTATTCGCTTTCCAGCCGCTTGGTGCCAGCCTCGCGGTCCTGTCTCAGTTCTTCAACGATGTCCATCTATACATATAATATCCAATCAACGCCAAAACGATAGTGACGCATGGAAAACCGCTTCGTGATGCGTGATGCGTATTATAGCATACCCCGCTGTCAGCGGCAGAGCGCTCTGCCGCGATTACGGTGCGGACGAAATCCAATACCGCAAACTAATACCGCACTGGGCTCATGATTGTGGACTCAGCGCGTCCACTATGCTCGACCTGTTCTCACTTCCGGCAAAAATCACGTCCGCCGCCCAGCATCCGGAGCAACGCAAAGAACGCGAAGCCGCCAAGCATGGCGACGCGATGCTCGCCAAGGGCATCTAAGCCGACAACGGCAAAGAACCAAGACAACGGCGGGACCGGTCACACGACCGGCCCCGCCTGTTTTTGCACGGACGCGGCTGCGCGGTCAGCTCCGCACGGGACGATGACCGGAGGAAAGTGCCGCGCGCCAAAGGGACATGGTGGTTCCGTAGCGCTGGCGGAAGGTGCGCTTCAGGTGGGCGGGCGACTTCCAGCCGCACAGGTTCGCCACCGGCTCGATCTGCTGGTGGCGGTTCCTGAGCAGCCGCTCCACCTCCTCAAAGCGCACGTCGAGCAGCGCATCGTGGATGGTGCGGCCGAACTCCCGCAGGAACGTCTTTTCGCAGGTCCTGCGGGAGACGTCCTCCGCGGCGCAGATCGCGGCGACACCGTCCCCGGTCAGCGCGCGGGCGCGAATCCGCTCGAGAATCCGCCGCGTCCGCGGCGAGAGTCCCTTGCGCGCCACGCGCGAGCTTTCCCGGCGCAGGAGTCCGCGCGGCGCGGCGAACGCGACCGCAGGTGCGCGGTCGCCGTCCATCACCCTGCCGAGCATTTCCGCCGCGGCGTAGCCGGCGGCGTGGAAGTCCTGCTCCACGCTGGAAAGCGTCGGCGAGATGTTCTCGCAGCGGAACACGTCGTTGTCGACCGAAACGAGCAGGTAGTCCTCTCCGCAGACCAGCCCCTCGCCGTCGGCGCGGTGCACGAATCCGGCGGCGGTCCGGTCGTTGACGGCAAACACGCCCACCGGCCTGGACATGGCGGCGAAGGCGCTGCGCAGCCTGCCGCCGCGCCCGCCGGCCGCGCCTCCGTCCTCGGCGAGCGTCACCGTCTTCGCCCTCAGGCCGTCCGCCGCCGCATGGCGCAGAAAGTGCATCCGGCGACTGCGCGACCATTCCGCGTCCGGAAACATGGTCACGAAGACAAAATCCCCGCAACCGCCCCGGCGCAGCTCGTCGAACGCGATACGGGCGATGGCGTCCGGGTCGCTCGCCACCCGCCATTTCATGAACGGCAGCACCTTGCCCGGATCGAGCCACACCGTCGGACAGGCGCCAAATGCCGCGCGCAACCTCCCCGCTTCGTAGAGCGGCCCTTCGTGGATGATTCCGTCGGGATGGTAGGGCGCGATCGCCGCGTTAAGTCCGCGCCCGAGGCTGGCCGTCTCGACGATGCTGCACCGCCAGCCCATCCCCTTGGCGTAGGAATAGACCCCGGCGAACTTCTCCACCGCGTGCGGAAGCGCGGCGTGGGTGACTATGAGCGTGTTCCTCACTGCGCGTGTAGTATATCACGGGCGGTTCGCAAAACGCAACAGCAAATGTTGCGCATTTTACGATATGCCGCAGGGCCGGTATTGGTAGAATACACATTATACAACCTGGACGAACAGTCGTCCTGAAAGGAGTTCTCATGAAGATCAGATCCATCGCGATTGCCTTTGCCGCGCTCTGCGCGGCGTCGGTTCCGTCCGCCGTGTTCGCCTACACGCTGCCCGCCGGCTACACCGCCATCGAGTACATCCAGTCCGCCGGCGGCAGCGTCAACTCCGCCTACGCCGACACCGGCTACACGCCGGCCTCGGACAGCTTCGGCTTCTTCCTCGACTTCGCCTACCTCGGCACCGTCGGCACCTCCGGCACCCGGCTCATGGGCTCAAGCGCCGTAGATGGCAGCAAATGGCGCGGAATCGGACTCACCGCCTGGTCCAACACCGGCGGCGGCGGGCAGCTCGTCTTCGACAACAACGCAAACGCCATACTCGACCC
>CACXRO010000075.1 GCA_902770045.1 uncultured bacterium | reverse complement strand
GGACAGGAGGAATCGCTACCTCAACCAATCTGCTGTCCAACATCTGCCTTTGACAACCTAAACAAAATTTAAAATTGCGTTCACTCTGGCAAAGCACCGCTTCAACTTACACTTGTCTAATAACGGCTGGCGGTGGTATAATACCGCACCAAACGGGGGATGCTCCCGAAAACAACACCAACCACACCAAGGAGAGAAAACAATGGCTCACAAGATTTCCGCCGACAAGTGCGTCAGCTGCGGCAGCTGCAAGGATGCTTGCCCGGCCGAGGCGATCAACGAGGGTACCCCCTACGCGATCGACCCCGCCAAGTGCGTCGACTGCGGCGCATGCGCGGCGCAGTGCCCTGCCGAAGCGATCTCCGCCGCGTGATCGAATTCGTCAAGGAGACCCTGCTTCTCCTGCCGTTTCTCTTCGCGACCTACCTCGCGCTGGAGACGCTGGAGGCAAGGGCCGGTGGCGCGCTCGGGAAAGCCCTCGAGCGCGCCAGTTCCATCGGTCCGGCGGTCGGCGCGCTCGCCGGGGCAATTCCGCAGTGCGGCGTCTCCGCGGCGGCCGCGAGCCTCTACGCCGGCGGCGTCGCGAGCGTCGGGACGCTGATGGCGGTTTTCCTCTCCACCTCCGACGAGCTTGTTCCTGTGCTGCTGTCGGAGCGGGTGCCGGTTGTCCTGCTCGCAAAGATCGTCGGCATCAAGATGGCGGCCGCGCTCGGGGTCGGGTTCGTGGTCAACGGCGTTCTCGCCGCGATGCGCCATGTCCGTCGCGAGGTGTCGGTGCGCGAGCTCTGCGAACACAGCCGCTGCGGCTGCCGCGAGCACAGCGGCGTCCTCGTCCCCGCGCTCATCCACACCGCCGAGATATTCCTCTTCATCGTCGTCATCTCCGGCGCAATCGAGCTGTGCCTCCACTACTTCGGAGAGGAGTCGCTCCAGACCCTGCGCCTGACGAGCCCGTTCTTCGGCGAGCTTGCCGCCGCCGCGCTCGGAATGGTTCCCAACTGCGCGGTTTCCGTCGCCTCCGCCAAGCTCTACCTCGCCGGCGCGATGAGCCCAGGCGCGCTGATGGCGTCGTCCTTCGCCGGCTCCGGCGTGGGCCTGCTTGTCCTCTTCCGCACCAACCGCAATCTCAAGGAGAACCTGGCGATCCTCGCGGCAGTATACGCGACGAGCGTTCTTCTTGGCATGGCAACCGGCGGTCTGCTCCAATGACTTTCCCATGAAAACCAACTATCTCAAGGGCGACTTCCCCGACTGGAAGCGGCTGACGCCGAAGTTCGCGGCGAAGGAGCTGCCGCGGCTCCTGGACGCGGCGGAAAAGGCGGTCGCGGCCGTTGAGGCGTCTGAACCGCAGACGTTCGAAGACCTCGAATGGAGGCTCGAGGACGCAGCCAAGCCACTTTACGACCTCTTCGGCATGGTGTGCCACCTCAACTCGACCATGAACTCCCCAGCCTGGCGCAAGGTCAAGGCGGACTTTCTGCCGCAGATGGTCGCCTTTGGGCTGCGCGTCGGCCAGTCGCGCCGGCTCTACGACCTCTCTCGGCAAGTCCTGAAAAGGTTGGGGAGGGATCCCAAGTCGGCGACTCGCCGGCGCATCCTCGAAAAGTCCATCCAGAGCGCCGAGCATTGCGGCGTGGGACTTGAGGGGCGCAAGCGCGAGCGGTTCAACGCCATCGCCGCCCGGCTCGCGCAGCTCGGCACCGACTTCGCCAACGCGGTCATCGACGCGACGGCGAAGTTCAAGTTGAAGAAGGGCGGCAAGACCTATACCATCGACGACGCAAACTATCCAGAGACGATGCGCGAGTGCCCCGACCGCGAGGTGCGCCGCCGCCTCTACCTCGCCCGCTCCTCGCGCGCGCCGGAGAACGCCGCGCGGATCGACGAGATCCTGCGCCTGCGCGCCGAATCAGCTGCGCTGCTCGGCTACGCGAGCTATGCGGAGCTTTCGCTTTCCTCGAAGTGCGCGCCTTCGGTCGCCGCGGTCGGGAAGATGGTGGACGACCTCGACCGCGCCACCGTCGAGCCGGCGGCGAAGGAGGAGACGGAACTCGCGCAGTTCGCGCGCGAGCGTCTCCGTCTCGCCGGCGGACTGCGTCCATGGGACCGTGCCTTTGTCGCGGAACGCCTGCGCGAGGAGAAGTACTCCTATTCCGAGGCAGATCTCAAGCGCAACTTCGAGTTCGCCGCGGTGCTGGAAGGACTCTTCCGGATGACGAAGTTCCTCTTCGGCGTGGAGGTGCGCGAGCTCAAGGGCGCGGCGAAGCCGTCCGTGTGGCACCGCGACGTCCGCTTCTTCGAGGTCAGCCGCGCCGGAAAGGCGATCGCCCACTTCTACCTCGACCCCTGGGTGCGCAGCGGACTCAAGCAGGGCGGCGCGTGGATGAACGAGTTCCGCAACCGGAGACGCCGCGGCAGTCGTCTCGTGACTCCGCTCGCCGTCCTCTGCATGAACTTCCCGAAGCCGGACTCCAAAGGCCGCTCGTTCCTGCCCATGCGCGAGGTGGAGACGCTCTTCCACGAGTTCGGCCACGCGCTCCAGTGCATGCTCACGCGCGTCGACGAGGAGGGCGCGGCCGGCATCAGCCTGGTCGAATGGGACGCGGTGGAGGTTGCGAGCCAGTTCATGGAGAACTGGTGCCTCGACGGGCGCACCGGCATCCGCGTCGATCCAGCGCTCAAGGCCAAGGTGCTGGCGGCGAAGAACTTCCGCGCCGCCACGGCGTGCCGCCGCCAGCTGGCGTTTGCCGCGCTTGACCTCGAGCTTCACGGGAAGAGGACGGCGAAGGCGAAGCGACCGGAGGCGGCGAAGCGCGAGCTGTTCGCGCATTTCGGCCTTCCGCTCGTTCCCGGCGACCGCTTCCTCTGCTCGTTCACGCACATCTTCGCCGGCGGCTACGCGGCCGGATACTACGGCTACAAGTGGTCGGAGGTGATGAGCGCCGACTGCTACGGCGCGTTCGAGGAGGCAGGGCTCGCGAGCGACGCGGCGGTTCGCAGAGTCGGCGCGCGCTACCGCGACACCATCCTCGCTCTCGGCGGGTCGAAGTCCGCGCTCGAGGTGTTCCGGGCGTTCCGCGGACGCGACCCCGAGATCGGCGCGATTCTGCGCCAGCAGGGGCTTTCCGGCGGCAACGCTGCGCAGGCCCAGGAGAATCCGTCCGCCGTCCGCCGCCGCCAGGCGCTGCGGCGGAAGATCGACCGCGCCGACGACGCGATTCTCGCCGCGCTCAACCGCCGCTTCGCGCTTGCCGCCGAGATGCGTGCGTTCAAGTCGTCCGCGGGACTTGTCTCCGTCGATCCGAAGCGCGAGGCCGAGATCATGGCCAAGGCCGTGAAGGCGGTGCCGCCGGCTGAACGCGACACCGCCTGTGCCGTCTACGAGGCGATTCTGCGCGGCTCGCGCGGGGCGATCGAGGTGATTGCGCGCGGAGTGCTGGCGCGGGCTGGCAAGGTGCTTCTCTGCCGCGCCAAGGGCGCGAAGACGAGCTATCTTCCCGGCGGACACGTCGACTTCGGCGAGACTGCCGCCCAGGCCTTGGCGCGTGAGATGCGCGAGGAGACCGGGCTTGAGGTCGAGGTCGGCAGGTTTCTCGGCGTCGTCGAGAACTCGTTCCTCCAGCACGGCAAGCGCCATGCCGAGGTCAACCTCGTCTACGCGATGAAGATGGCGAAAGGCGAGGAGCCGGCCAAGGTTGCGTCCTGCGAGGACTGGATTTCGTTCGAGTGGCGCTCGCCGAAGGCTTTTGCCGCGGCGGGTCTGCTTCCCGAGGCGATTCGTCCGCTGGCGGCGAAGGTCTGCCGATGAGCCTCGAGGCCTGCGAGCTCTGCCCGCGCCGCTGCGGACGCCGTCCCGGCTTCTGCGGCGCCGGCGACGCCGTGCGGGTGTTTCGCTGGGGGCCGCATTTCGGCGAGGAGCCGCCGATAACCGGCGAGCGCGGCTCGGGCTGCGTTTTCTTTTCGCGCTGCACGATGAAGTGCGTCTATTGCCAGAACTCGCCCTGGAGCTGGGGCGGAGAGGGTAGGGATGTTTCCGTCGAGGAACTGGCGGGAATCATGCGCGACATGGCGGTCAAGGACCGGGTGGAGAACTGGAATCTCGTCTCGCCCACGCCGTATCTGCCGCAGATTCGCGAGGCGGTCTCGTCGCTGCGGCGGGAAGGGGTGTCGCTGCCGGTCGTCTGGAACTCGTCCGGCTACGAGCGGGTCGAGACGCTGGAGGAGTACGCCGACCTCTGCGACTGGGCGCTTTTCGACCTCAGATACGCGAACGACGCCACGGCGCAGAGGCTCAGTGCCGCGCCGGGCTACGTGGCGGCGGCGCGCGCGGCGCTCAGGTGGGCGTTTGACCGCACCCGGCTCATCGTCCGCGTTCTCGTCCTGCCGGGGCATGCCGAGGAGGCGATCGAGTCGCTCGCGTGGATCGCCACCGAGCTGTCGAACGAGGTGCCGGTGTCGGTGATGAGCCAGTATACGCCGGCCTACCGGGCGGAAAGGCTGCCGCCGCTCGATCGCAGGGTGACGAAGGCCGAATACGAGTCGGTCGTCGAGGCCGCGGCGGATTTCGGCTTTGAGCGAGGGTGGACCCAGGGTTTCGGGGCCGCCGATCCAAAATTGGCGCTGCTGGGCGAAAATATGTCCGCGGGATATGGCGCAGTTACGAATAATATGCTATAATACCCGCCCAACAGGTCGTAATATCCATAAACAACAAGCAAAGAGAAAGGCATTAACCATGTGCTGTTCAAAAAAGTCCGTAGTCCTGGTCTCGGCAGTGCTGGTGGTGGCGTTGGCCCTGGCATTGGCAAAGGCGATTTCGCTCCGCGGCAATCTGGAGTCCGCCCAGCGCGACGCCAAGGTGCAGGCGCAGAAGTATGAAGGCCAGATCGCCAATTGCAACCGCACCATAGCCGACCTCAAGCGTCGTCTCGACCAGATGACCAAGCGCTACGAGGAGGAGTACGCCGACCGCGCGGCCCTGGTCGACTATCTTGCCGGCATCCAGCGCAAAATGGACTTCGCCCACCCGTTCGGATTCTCCCTGCGCGCCAAGCTCGACAAGAGCCGCATCTTCCCCGGCGGCAGCTACATCCGCGACGGAGACTACGAGAAGTTCGAGACCGGCGATATGCTCGTCGACCGCGATACGATGGCCTTTGCCAAGATTTCAGGCTTCATCGAGCCCGAGGAGCCGTTCAAGGACGAGAAGGCCGTCGAAGCCGAGTACAAGGCGCGCCTTGACGCCGACTTCGCGAAGAGCCCCTATCCATTCCCGGTTTCAAGGCGGGTGTGGATGGAGGAAGGCAGGCTCAACTTCGAAATCATCGACGACGAGATGATGAAGAAGATGGAGAAGCGCGAGCAGCGTTCGCTCAAGGAAAGCCTCGACATGATGAAGGCTTACCGCGTCTCCGAGTGATCGCGGCACGGAGATGAAGACCCCGCCGGACAAGAATGTCGCCTTCTACTTCGTCTCCCAGGAGGTCGATCCAATGGAGGACCGCTGGAGCGCAAGGGTTCATTTCCCGCCCGGGGCGGTGTCGGAGACCACGCTTCCAATCGATGTTATGGACGGCAACGAGGAGCCGGTTGAAGATGCGGTGCTGGAGATTTTCGGGCAGCGCCTGAAGGTCACCGCCGGCGCCGCGTCCACCACCTATGCCGAATTCATCGCCGGCGTCCATTCCATACCGGTGTGGATGCACCGCAAGGGCAAGAAGCCGGTGCCCGGGGGGTTGACGTTCGGATGACCGACCAGGAATGGT
>CACXRO010000074.1 GCA_902770045.1 uncultured bacterium | reverse complement strand
AGGCAGGTGCGGTAGAGGCCGTTGGGGCCGAGGACGCCAAAGGACTTGCCGGCCGGGCAGGGCTTGCGGTCCTTCTCCTCCCACTTCTCGAGCAGCGGCGCGGGCGTGTCGGCGCGGCAGGAGCAGATGAACTCGTCGCAGAACGTGTAGGGGACGCGCGCGTCGGGCAAGGCGCGGATGCCGCGCTTCACCGCCTCCCACTCGTCGCGGGAAACCATCAGCTCCTGATTCGCCGCGGCGCGTCCGCCGAGGATCACGGGACCGACCTGGATCGTTTTCGCGCCGGAAAGCGCCGCGGCGACGAACATGTCCGCCGCCTCGTGCAGGTTCGCCTTCGTTACCGTAATCGAGACTGCGATCGGCCACTTCAGCTCGGACGCCCTGGCGACGACGGCGAGAAGCCGCCGGTAGCTCCTGCGCGTCCCGGTCATCGCGCCGTAGGTCTTGAGTCCCTGGAGCGATGTCGCGAGATGGACCTTCCGGCGGCGGAACCGCTTGATCAGCGTTTCGTCGAGGCGGCTCACGTTGGTGAAGAGCGAGAGCCGAGCCCGCGGCAGAATGCGGCGGGCGTGGTCGAGGATCGCGAACAGGTCCGCGGGGTATTCGTGCCATACGCAGTAGCAATACGGACAGCGGAAGTTGCACTTCGCCGTCAGCTCCAGCGTCATGTGGCGGGGATAGCGCACGGACCGGCTACTTCTGCGACGGAGTCACTATCATACCCCTGACAGCACGTTCAGACAGCTGCTCGCAAGCGGCGTTGGATTTTGGTGGCTCCTTCTTTAGCGGCGGAACTCCTGGCACTGGCAATGGGGTATCGATATCGCCTTCGGTGACAAACACCTCCGTATTCTCGTTCGTGGCATTCTCCTGATAATACGGGGAGGGATACTTCCCCATCGTGTTCGCGGGCGTGTGGCGTTCGCCGCAGCCCGCGACGGTGGCCGCAAAGCCGACGAGCAACCCGCCCAGCGCCTTGCCAGACGCAAGGGCATCGTGTATGGCCCGCTGAATTGCCGCGCTCTTCTTCGACAGTTTCATTTGCTGGACTCCTCCTTCTCTTCGTCTTCATCGGAACATGGAAGTTCCGTAACCTGGTTTTCCTCCATGACAAGTTCCGTAATCTGGCGCAACCTGTTCTGCAAAATCTCCTTGTTCGGCAACGCGAGCTGATATGAGGCGACCATCGTTGGCGACATACTGCGCGACAGGGCGTATTCCACCACCGAGTCGTCCTTGTCCGTGCAGAGGATCACCCCGACGCTCGGATTCTCGTCCGGCTTCCTCACGTCGCGGTCTAGCGCCTCAAGATAGAAGTCTATCTGCCCAATGTCCGCCGGGCGAAACTTCCGAGTCTTGAGCTCGAAGGCGAAGAAACAACGCAGTGCGCGGTTGAAAAACACGAGATCGATGTTGAAGTCACTTTTCCCCACCTTGACCGGATACTCCTTGCCGACAAACGTGAAGTCCTTGCCGAGCTCAAGTATGAAATCGCGCAGATGCGAAACAATGGCATCCCTTAGAGTCGCCTCGCGATGACGTTCCGGCAGGTCGAGGAATTCAAGAGAATAGACGTCGGGGACAGCCGAACGGACTGGCTGTACAACCAACGCGGACGCTGGAGCCGCCTCGCCTATGCGGTGGCGCTCGTAAAACGAACTGTCGAACAGGCGCTCCAGATTGCGTTTCGAGCAATGTTCGGCGGCGCATTTCTCAATATAGAATCGTCGCTCATCCGGCGATTTTGCGCGCAGAAGGATGACAAGATGGTTCGTCCAAGTAATTTGTGTCACCAGTGGTGTCACAATCTCGTCATCCTTGTAGGTTTTATAGAATTCAACCATCCTATAAAGCGTTCTCTTGGTAAAATTACCTATGTCCGGACGCTTTTCCGCAAGATATATTGCCGCATTTTCCACAACCTTGGATCCCCAATCCGCCACCTCCAATCTTGCCGAAAGCCACTTCCCGACATTCCAATAAAGAGCCACCAATTCCGAATTGACGGCCTGCCACGCACGGGTGCGAGCCGCCTCAATCATCGAAATCAATTCGTCAAAGTTCGCTGCAGTGACAATATCATCTTTACTCATTCATAGCCCTCCCTATGAAGCCGCCTAATTGGGACAAAAGTGTCATACCCTTCTGTATATGTTTTTACCGTATCTGCTGCCCCTGCGTTCATGCCATGCCCAACCTCCGCCGGCGCGGCGGAAACGGCGAACGGCGCAGTAGAGCGCATGGTGTTGCTCGGTCTCACTGGCGTGTATTATACCAAAATTGTGTGGGGCGCGGCGGCGCGGGGGAGCTGGTGGTGCTCGGTCTCTTCGCGGGTGACTTTGTCGCCTTCCGCGCTTAGGACAACCGGACTGGTTTACCCTGGCAGCCTGAATCATATCGCTGGTTGCGCATAGGATCACTCACACGGCGAGTCGCACCCGCCTTCCTCACTCACCCCCCTCCCCTTTTCGCCGCTTGGGAAGCTCCGTGAGAAAGCAGACAGGGACGTAGACAACCTCCCCATTTTGCTCTCGAAAATCATCTCGCCAAGGCTACAGGGAGGATACTCGCGGAGGAGTCGACCTCCCTCATATTGGCGGATGTTGCTCAGATAAATGTCTTCCTCATCACCCTCGCCAACTGACTCGAAATTATAACTCAAAACCTTCTCCGGGCCTTCTTCACCGACATGGATTTCGAAGAACTGCCCTTTTCTTCTGCTCGGTATCCAATGGATCTGCGAAATGCCGCGCTTGGAGAAATTTGCATTTAACCGCGACCCGTCGGAGTAGGCAATGGTGATGAACGAGAAACGCCAACCCTCGCAAAGCCGCCACACCGCAAACTCCGCGTTAGTTGCAGATGCCCCCAAAAGTGCCTCACCGACACCGGAAACATCTTGTCGATGAAAGATTCGCGGCGACACCGCATTTGTATCCGAAAGCAGCAGCTGCACCTCGTTGGAGCAGTTAGATTCGAAAAACTTTGCGTATGCATAGCTCTCGGCTTTTAGCCGAGCAAACATATCCAAGTCATAGGCGACACTGCGGCGCTTCTCGCCAACCCAAACGGATTCAACAACCACCGCCACAAGCGAGACGGCGATAATTGGCAACAATATCACGAGAAATTTAATCCCCTTTGCATTCGTCTTCATTCAATCACTCCGCCTCCCTGCAGATCTGCTCCTGTGTTAGCACAGCCGGCTTCTCGCGTGCAGTCCCCCGGCAACGGCACCACGAATAGCCCAATGTCATTGTCAATTTCCAGTTTCCTAGAACAAATTATCCATCTCGCCCTCTTCACCCTGAGATCGCCGCCCAAGGAACGCAAATCAATTCTGGATGTGGCCGCAAAGCCAGCTTCTTCTTCGTTTGAAAACCCCTTAAGTTCCAATGACAAACCCCGGTTTACAATTCTTATACTTTGATTTGTAGACAAACATATTGATTCGCCATATCCGCTGATCTTGGGTTCACTATCATTAATCGTAAATTTATAGCGCATGCCTTGATCATGGAATCGCAGCACTACATTGGACGAAGAGATGTGGACTTGCTTAAAATACGACTTCAAATCTGCTTCGCACAGCAAATTCGTAACCGAAGACGCTCCCTGACAAAACCGATTCTCGCAATGACAAAACAAGGGCGTCAAAATTGCCAATGCACAAATGTATTTTTTCATGAAACTTATACTCCCATTTGTCTTTATCATGGGCGTGGACCAGATTGCCCAGTATTCGCGGGAAATATTCAGCCATCATCTTGCCTCTACTTCATGCTTACGATCTGCCGTCGCCTTGCTCCGTCTCGGCGAGGATTCCTCGGTGACAATTCTGCAATTCTCATTGCAACGTCCAATTCGTTGATGATACTTTTCTATAATGGACAAAAGCAATTCATACTCTTCGTCTGGCATTAGAACCGGCTCGGCATCGCCTGTCTGCCCAAGCATGTCAAGCTGCCGAAACGCCTCTCCTCTTGCTATAATTGATTTGTCTGCCAGAAGAGTTCGGATAAACTGCACCCCCTTTCTTGCGTCGATCCTGTAAATCTCCTTGGCCGCCTCAATCCGCAAATACGGATTCGGGGCTTTTAGGCACAATTCAAGGGAAGGAACCATTCTGTCAGGGTCCCCAGCAGCTACACTTTTCCTTATTTGCAGCAGCCGAATAAACGCCTGCGACATCATGTCTACTCTTCCTGCATTTGATGCTGCACACGAGCAAAGGCCGGTTTCGCAGTCTGTGCTCTGGGCGGTTATCCACGCGGCCAAGGAAACAATAACTCCGTTACTGGAAGAAAACAACTTCTCTACATAATCACGTTCGGCGGCAACTAGCCGGCCACGCGAACACACCGAAGCGACAACCTCCTCAACGCATGGTAGCTTTTTTGCCTCCTCTGCATCCATTGGCTCCGCCCAAGCAAGCGACAACATCCCAAGGAATGCGCTCGCCGCCAAATAAATTCTCACTTTCCTCAACATACCACAAATCGGGGTAAAGATGTTGCTCGGTCTCACGACGCGTATTATAGCATATTTGGGTGTTTGAGTGTTTGGGTGTTTGAGGCGAGGCTCGCTGTTAGTCAAGGGGAAGGGACAAAGGGACTGGAAGGACGAAAGGGATATGGCGGGCGCGGAGGCCCACCTCTCAGAGGCGGAGCGCGGCAAAACTGCCGCGGGTCATTTGCCGCCGAGGGCCTTGTAGAGCGCCGCGGGGTCCTTGGCAAGGGCGTATTCCGGCGCGGCCGCGGCGACCGCGTCCGCCGAAGGCATGGCCCCGCATCCGACGGCGCCAAGCACGACCTCGAACCCGGCCTTCTTAAGCTTGTCGACGTACGCAGGCGTGATGTGCCCGGCGATGTACTCCACCATGATTCCGTCGGCCTTGTACCCCTGCGCCGAGTAGATGACCGAAGGCGCCTCGACGAGGAACTCGCCCTTCACCTTGTTGTACCCCCGCGGCACGACGTAGTGGAACCGCTTCAGGCCGGGCATCTCGCGGCCGAGGTCGATGAGCAGATTGCCGCGGTTGGAGACTACGACCAGGTTGGTCGGCGTCCCCTCCTTGAACACCTCGGAGAACCGCTTCTTGACCATCGCCGCGACCGCCTCAGTGGACCCAGGCACGTTGGAAAGGTGCAGGAACACGGTGCCGGCCTTGGGGATGAGCGGCGCGACCTTCTCCAGCTCGACGGGCGAGTGGTAGTCGACCACCTCGTCGTCCCCGAAGTCCAGGTCTCCCTCGCGCTGGTTGAGGTTGACGCCGCGCATCTCTTCCGGCGTCAGCTTGGAGGCGTCGCCGCCCTTGAGGATCCGCGAGACGGTCCCGGCGGCCACGAGGTACATCCGCCCGTCCTTGGTGAGGGTGACGTTTGACGCCAGCCCCCAGCCGCCGTTCAGCGCGGCCTTCAGCGCGGGCAGCGAGCAGGCCGGGGCCTCGCCCTTCGGGATGCCGTTAGCGGCGAGGATGTTCCCCTTGGCCAGCGGCGCGGAGAACGCGGCGGCGGCGGAGAGCGCGAGGGAAAGGGCGAGCGCGAGGCGGGCGGGGTTCTTCATGGCGGCTACCTGCAGAGGGTGTAGAGGACGCCGGCGACGACGGCCGAGCCGATGACGCCCGAAACGTTCGGGCCCATCGCCTGCATGAGGATGAAGTTCGTCGGGTCGTTCTGGAGCGACACCTTGTTCGAGACACGCGCGGCCATCGGCACCGCCGAGACGCCGGCCGAGCCGATGAGCGGGTTCACCTTCTCCTTCGAGAAGAGGTTCATGATCTTCGCCATGACGACGCCCGCCGCGGTGCCGACGCAGAACGCGCAGAGGCCGAGCGCGAGGATGCCGAGGGTCGTGCCGGAGAGGAACTTCTCGCAGGCGAGCTTCGAGCCCACCGAGAGCCCGAGCATGATCGTCACGATGTTGATGAGCGCGTTGGACATGGTGTCGGCGATGCGCGAGACGGAGGTGCCGGCCTCCTTGGCGAGGTTGCCGAGCATGAGCGCGCCGATGAGCGGAACCGCGCTCGGCAGCAGGACGGCGCAGAGGAGCAGCACCACCAGCGGGAAACAGATCTTCTCGATCTTCTTCACCTCGCGGAGCGGCGGCATCTTGATGAGGCGCTCCTTCTTGGTGGTGAGCGCGTTCATGATCGGCGGCTGGATGATCGGGACGAGCGCCATGTAGCTGTACGCCGCCACGGCGATCGCGCCGAGAAGGTCGGGCGCAAGGCGCGAGGTGAGCCAGATCGCGGTCGGGCCGTCCGCGCCGCCGATGATGCCGATGGACGCGGCGGCCTTGAACGGGTCGACGCCGCCGAAGAAGTCCGCGCCGAAGAGGGCAGCGAGGCCGAGCGCGCCGAAGAGCGCGAAGAAGATGCCGAACTGCGCCGCGCCGCCGAGGAGCGCCATCTTGGGGTTGGCGATCAGGGGACCGAAGTCCGTCATCGCGCCGACGCCCATAAAGATCATGATCGGAAACACGCCCGTGTCGATGCCGAACTTGAAGAAGTAGTAGAGGAACCCGCCGGGCTCGACGATGCCGCCGGACATCACGGGAATGCCGGACGCGAGAAACGAGATGACGCCGTCGTGCATCATCGCGGGGGCGGTGACGCCCGCGAGCGGGCAGTTGGCGAGGAGTCCGCCGAAGCCGATCGGCAGGAGGAGGAGCGGCTCGAAGCCCTTGACGATCGCGAGGTACATCATGATGAGGCAGAGCGGGATCATGATGAGCTGGCCGACGCCGTAGGGCATGCCGAAGAGCGTCTTCACCGCGTGCCCCTTCACGAACGCGCCGTTCTCGTCGAAGTAGCCGCCGATCCACTCGTCGCCGTCGTAGTATCCGTTTGGCGTCTTGTATTCGCTTTCGGGATCGTGCGGGTCAAGTCCCTCCATCTCGCAGGCGTCGACGCGGTCGGCCTCGTCATATTCGCCGGTGATGTAGGCCGGGGCGGACTTCTTCAGAAAGCCCGCGATGCCGGTGTCGCCGGAGAGGTTCTTCACCTTGGTGAGCGTCTGCTCCCAGGCCGGAACCGCGGCGGTTTCGGCGTCGTCGGCCTGCACGCCGACGGCGCAGGCGGCAACGAGGAGTGCCATAAGGAGTTTCTTCATTGTCTTGCCTTTCTTTGGCGTGAGACACGAGACGAGAGACGAGATGGCCTCGTCTCATGTCTGGTGTCTCATGTCCTTATCCGATCGTCGCCAGAACATCGCCGGTCGCGACCTTGTCGGTCGCGTTGACGACGACGGTGACCGTGCCGTCGCACGGCGCGGTGACGGGGGTCTCCATCTTCATGACGTCCATGACGAGGATCTCGTCGCCCTTCGCGACCTTGGAGCCGTTCGTCGCGGTGACGCGCAGGATCGTGCCGGGAACCGGGGCCTTCACTTCCTGCCCGCCGGCGGGCGCGGCCGCGGCAGGCGCGGCGGCCTTGATGCCGGCCTCCGACTTGAACGCGACCTCCTTGCCGTTGACGACCGCCTTGCCGTCGCCCTTGATCTCGACGCCGTAGGCCTTGCCGTTGATGGTGACGGTGACGCCCCCCTTCGCGGCTCCGCCGGCTACGGAGGGCTCGCTTGCGCTCGCGAACCGGCAGCCCATCGGGGCCTTCGAGGGGTCCTTGAGGAAGAGGATGCCCTTTTCCTTGCAGGACGCAGCGATGAAGATGTTCTCGTCGGTGACGGGAAGCCCAGCGTCCTCGAGCATCTTCCGCGCCACCTTGCCGCCCTTCTTGGGGTCGGCGTCGTTCATCTCGAGGACGGTCTTGGTGGTCGGCTCCGAGTACGCCTTGTTGAGGTCGCTCGACGCCATGAACTCGCTCGCCTTCTTGACGATCTCGGGGTCCGGCGGGACGGGCGTCTTCCCGAAGTAGCCGAGCACCATCTTGGCGTAGCCGGGGGCGAACTTCTTGAACTTGCCGAACATGACGTTCTGGATCGCCTGCTGGGCGTAGAACTGCGAGACTGGGGTGACGGAGGTGCCGAAGCCGCCGAGGCGCACGCAGTCGTACATCTCGGCGATCATGTCGTCGTACTTGTCCATCATGTTGTTGTCGCGCAGCATCTGCGTGTTCGCG
>CACXRO010000073.1 GCA_902770045.1 uncultured bacterium | reverse complement strand
GGTTTTCCCTGGGGCATGAGAAATGCCGATAATGCGATCAATCACTATCGTCGCATTATGGAATGGGCGCATATCGATGTCTCGTTGCCGGACGATGCGAGGATTCTCCGCTGCGATGGCAACTTAAGCTATGTGATTTCCATTGTCGAGGCGAATGGCCGCCGCTATCTCTTCTGCGAGCGGCTTTGAGGATGGAGGCGCAGGTTGGCGACGGATAGCATTGTAAAAAATCCGCGGCAGGGCAAAACCTCAGTCCATTGACGCAAACAAAATATACACAAACACGCATCCTGCGACAGACGCGCACAGCACCAGCCAAGTGCCAATTACCTTTTCCGAAAACCGTCTTCCAACGATTTTACCAACTCCAAAAATCACGAACAAACTAGTTACGCCAACAGCGCAACAGCCTAAGTACACCCACAATCCCCAATACTTTGCGATCAATCCCAGCAAACCGCATATCAGAATCGCCATCTCGGCAAGGATCATTCGCCACTCTTTCACCATGATGGTATCACTTGGTCGATGTTGGGTTTCATTTGTGCAGTATTATATCAAATTTTATGCTGCCAAGGCAAACGAATCGAGAGTTGTCTGGTTTCACTCCTTCTCCCTGTCGGGCTACGGCGGTCAGGCGAATATGATATAATACGCACCATATGAAAGACCTGAAAGAAGCTTACCGGACCATCGAGGCGGACCACTTCGCGCCCGCGATGGAGATATCGTTCATCAACGGCGCGGCGCGCTCCACGCTCCGCTACGAGAAGGTCACGTGGTCGATCGGCGGCGAGGACAAGGGCCTCAGGTACGGCGAGAACCCCGGCCAGGAGGCCGCGCTCTACAAGCTCGTCAACGGCAACCTCGTCCTCGGCGACGTCGAGATGCTCCAGCCGGGCCAGTACCTCGCGTCCGTCCCCGAGCTGCTCCAGTCCGGCAAGCACCCGGGCAAGACAAACGTCACCGACACCGACAACGCGCTCAACATCCTCAGGTACCTGATGGACAAGCCCTGCGCCGTAATCGTCAAGCACAACAACCCGTGCGGCGTCGCGACCGGCTCCACGCTCGCCGAGGCGTACTTCCGCGCGAACAAGGCGGACCGCCTCGCGGCGTTCGGCGGCGCGATCGCCCTCAACCGCGACTGCGACCTGGAGACGGCTAAGCTCATCGTCGAGAACTACGCCGAGGTGGTGGTCTCGCCCGACTTCGCGCCGGGCGTCATGGACCTCTTCGCGACCAAGAAGAACCTCCGCGTCTTCCGCATCAGGAACATGGCGCGGCTCAAAGCACGTCATCGACTTCAAGTCGCTCATCGACGGCGGCATCGTGGCCCAGACCTCGTTCAGCGCGAACGCCCGCAAGCCCGAGGACTTCATGCCCGCCTACTGCAACCGCAAGATCACGGACAAGGCGACGGGCGCGG
This sequence comes from uncultured bacterium, assembly GCA_902770045.1. Taxonomy (GTDB): domain Bacteria; phylum Verrucomicrobiota; class Kiritimatiellia; order RFP12; family UBA1067; genus UBA1067. Next base: position 5,944 of record CACXRO010000073.1, on the reverse strand, counting down.
TGACTTACGAGGAGCACAAGATCGCGCGCCTGCCGACGGCGAAGGAGTACGAGGACCTCGTGTTCGGCTGGCTCGTCGAGGCCGGCGTCACCTCCAACTCCGTCCTCTACGTGAAGGACGGCGCGACGGTCGGCATCGGCACCGGCGAGCAGGACCGCGTCGGCGTCGCCGAGATCGCGCGCGACAAGGCGTACACCAAGCACGCGGACTGGATCGCGTGGGAAAAGTACCAGTTGCCGTTCAACGACCTCCGGCTCAAGTTCGGCGAGGACGACGGCGCGAAGAAGCAGGCGGAGATCATGGAGCAGACCAAGGCCGAGAAGGGCGGTCTCCCCGGCTGCGCGATGGTCTCGGATGCGTTCTTCCCGTTCCGCGACGGGCTCGAGGTCGGCATCCGCCAGGGCATCACGTCGGTTGTCCAGCCTGGCGGCGCGCTGCGCGACTGGGACGTGATCGACTGCGCGAACGACGCGGGCGTGGCGATGGTCTTCACCGGCCAGCGCTCGTTCCGCCACTGATACGGAGGCCAAGATGAAGAACGACTGCGTGTTCTGCGCGATCGCCGCGGGCGAGATTCCGTGCTTCAAGGTGTTCGAGGACGACTTCGCCCTCGCCTACCTGGACATCAACCCGTTCTCCGAGGGCCACACCCTCGTCATCCCGAAGGCGCACACGACCGGGCTCCTGGACACGCCCGAGGAGACACTCGCCGCGCTGCTGGCGCGGGTGAAGAAGGTCGCCGCGCACCTCAAGTCCGCGCTCGGCTGCGACGGGTTCCACATCCTGCAGAACAACGGCGCGGCGGCGGGGCAGACGGTCGGCCACATCCACTTCCACATCGTGCCGCGGCGCAACGGCGACCCGATCGAGTTCGCGAACCGTCCCGGGGACATGGAGAAGCTCAAGGCGCTCGCCGCGCGAATCGGCGTCTGCCGCTGATGCGGACTTTTCTCGAGGGCCTGGCGTCGTTCGTCTCGCCTTGCGTGCTGCCGCTGCTGCCGGTGTACCTGGTCTACTTCGCGGCCGGCGACGCCGGCAGGGTGCGCACGGCCGTGCGCGCGCTCGCGTTCGTGGCCGGCTTCACCCTGGTGTTCGTTGCGCTGGGCGTCGCGGCCGGCACGCTCGGCAGCGCCCTCTCCGCGCATCGTCGCGCGGTGGAAATCGTCTGCGGGGTGCTGGTCGTGCTGCTTGGACTCGGTTTCATGGGGCTGTTCCGGCTGCCGACGCTGGGGCGCGCGCGCAGGGTCGAGGTGCGCGGGGTGGTGTCGGCCTTTCTCTTCGGCATTGTCTTCTCGCTCTGCCTTTCGCCGTGCGTGGGCGCGTTTCTCGCCGCGGCGCTTTTGGAGGCGGCGAGCGAGGGCGGGGCTCTCACCGGCGGGCTTAAGCTCGCGGCGTATTCAGCTGGGCTCGGGGTGCCGCTGGTCCTTTCCGCGCTTTTAGTTGACCAGCTCAAGGGCGCGCTTAGGTTCCTGCGCGAGCGGGCGAGGGCTGTCAACGCCGTGTGCGGCGCGCTGCTGATTGCGTTCGGCGCGAGCATGGCGCTGCCGGGCTGCTCTTCGCAGGAGGCCAAGCCCGCGGCGGATGGCTCCGCCGCCGCGGCGCTGGCGGAGGCCGTGCCGCCGGAGGTGGAGGTCGTCGGCGAGGAGGCGTTCGAGCGCGAGGTGCTGGCGGAGGAGGGGCCGGTGCTGGTGGACTTCTGGGCGCCCTGGTGCGATCCCTGCTGGCAGATGGCGCCGGTGGTCGTCGAGATTGCGCGCTCAGGCAAGGCCAAGGTGGTTAAGGTGAACGTGGACGAGAACCGCGAGCTGGCCATGCGCAACGGCATCCGCGGCATTCCGGCGTTCAAGCTCTTCCGCGGCGGCAAGGTCGAGCGCGAGGCGCTCGGCAGCCAGTCCCGCAAGGGCCTCGAGGAGGCTCTCGGGCTTTAGCGCCGATTTGCGCGCGGGGGCGGGTTTTTGGTATACTACGCCGAAATGCCTGCAAAGAAGAGAGATCCGCGTCCAAGCTGGGACGAATACTTCATGGACATCGCGCGCGTGGTGTCGCGGCGGTCGAACTGCAGCCGCCGCAGCGTCGGCGCGGTGATCATGAAGGAGAACCACATCCTCTCCACCGGCTACAACGGCACGCCGCGCCGGGTGAAGAACTGCTTCGAGGGCGGCTGCCCGCGCTGCGCCGGCAAGGCGAAGTCCGGCTCGCACCTGGATGAGTGCATCTGCTCCCATGCCGAGCAGAACGCGATCTGCCTGGCGGCGGAGCACGGCAACTCCATCGGCGGCGGCACCATCTACGTGACCATCTCGCCGTGCCTCACCTGCGCGAAGATGATCGTCAACGCCGGGCTCGCCGAGGTGGTGTACGGCGGCGACTACGCGTTCCTCGACGTCGTCGGCGCGCTCTTCCGCGAGGCGGGCGTCAAGTACCGCCGGTTCGAGCCCGGCGCCAGGAAGTCGACAGTTTCAAAACCCAAAACAATTACCAAAGGGAGAAAGGGAAAATGAGCAGAAGGAAAATCATCGCCGGCAACTGGAAGATGAACGTCAAGCCGTCCGAGACGGCGGCGCTCGTGAAGGCCGTCGCCGAGGCCACCAAGGACTTCGCGTCGGTCGAGGTCGTGTGCTGCACGCCCGCGATCGACGTGCCCGCCGCGGTCGCCGCGGCCGCCGGCACCCACGTCGGCGTCGGCACCGAGAACTGCCACTGGGAGGACCACGGCGCGTTCACCGGCGAGATCTCGACCGGGATGATCCTCGACGCCGGCGCCAAGTACGTGATCGTCGGCCACTCCGAGCGCCGCCAGTACTTCGGCGAGACGGACGAGACGGTCAACAAGCGCGCGCGCGCGGCGATCGCCGCCGGGCTCACCGCCATCGTCTGCATCGGCGAGACGCTCGAGGAGCGCGAGGCCGGCAAGCTCAACGAGGTCATCGAGCGCCAGATGAAGGTCGGCCTCGCGGGCGTCACTGCCGCCGACTGCGCGAAGCTCGTGATCGCCTACGAGCCGGTCTGGGCGATCGGCACCGGCAAGACCGCCACGCCCGACCAGGCGCAGGAGGTGCACGCGCTCATCCGCGCCACCCTCGCCGGGCTCGTCGGCGCCGAGACGGCCGAGACCGTCCGCATCCAGTACGGCGGCTCGATGAAGCCGTCGAACGCGGCGGAGCTGCTCGCCAAGAAGGACATCGACGGCGGCCTCATCGGCGGCGCGGCGCTCAAGGCGGCCGACTTCGCCGGCATCGTCGCGGCGGCCAACGCCTGAGCATCGCCGCGGCGGCGGGAGGGAAGACAATGACTGGATTCGCTGAGTTCGTTCGTCCGCGCGGATGCGCGGCAGTTCTCCTCTGCCTCGCCGCCGCGGGCTGCTTCGACGAGCCGACGCCGGCGTACAAGACGGTGCCGGAGGGCGCGCGCGTCTATTTGCAGGACCAGGGGCTGAAGGACCTCTCGTCCTGCCAGGACGCGCTCCGCCCGGACGTCGTCGACTACCTCAACCTCGACCGCAACCAGCTCACCAACGTCGACGCGGTCGCGTCGCTCGCCGGGCTCAAGTGGCTCCGGCTCAACGAGAACCGGCTTGCCGCGCTCCCCGACCTCTCGGAGCTGAAGAAGCTGCGCCGCGTCTACCTCAGGAACAACAAGTTCACCCAGGTGCCGGAGACGCTGAAGGACCTGCCGGAGCTCACCGACCTCGACCTTTCCTGGAACGACGTCACGGAGGTGCCGGACTGGCTCGCGAAGCGCGAGGGGCTCGAGAACCTCTCCTTCACCCACACCAAGATCAGGCAGCTGCCGGCCGACCTCGGCGCGTGGCGCTCGCTCAAGAGCCTCCAGCTCGGCGACCTCGACCTCAACCCGGCCGAGCTGTCGCGCATCCGCGCGGCGCTGCCGGACGTGGCCATTGTCTTCTGACGCGCGCCATGAGGCGGGAGCGCGTCGAGATTCCGGCGGCGGGCGGCGAGGCGCCGCTCGCCGTGGACGCAGACGTCGCTGAGACCTTCGCCGAGCGCGCCCGCGGCCTCATCGGCCGGCCTGCCCCGGCACTGGGCCGCGGACTGCTAATTCCGCGCTGCAACGCCATCCACACCCTCTTCATGCGCTACCCGATCGACGCGGTTTTCCTCGACCGCGCGGGCCGCGTCGTCCGGCGCGTCCGCGGCATCCGGCCCTGGCGTTTTTTCGTCTGGGGAGGCTGGCGCGCCTGCCAAGTCCTCGAGATTTCCCCCGGGCCGATTTGACCTAAGCGGCACATTTATGGTATTATACGCAAGTTTTCGGCGATCCAGCGGGTCGATCCGTGGGGTTTCTGTTACAAAATGAAAAAAGAAAAGGCAAGGAGCTTCAGATGGCGATGAACAATCAGCTGTTGGCGGTGGTCCAGCACATCGAGAACGAGCGCGGCGTGAGCCGCGAGATCGTGCTGACCGCGATCGAGGCGGCGATTCAGCAGGCTGCGAAGAAAAACGCGAACGTGACGAACGACGTGAAGGTGGTGATCGACCGCAAGGACCTCTCGCTGCACGTCTACGACAAGCTGGTCTGCTCCGACGAGGACACCGGCCCCGGCTTCATCCCGCTGGCGACCGCGGCGCGCTACAACCACGGCAACCCGGTGAAGGAGGGGCAGACGATCACCATCGAGATGCCGGCCTCGCGGCTCGGGCGCATCGCGGCGCAGACCTCGCGGCAGCTGATCATGCAGAAGATCCGCGACGCCGAGCGCAGCAACGTCTTCTCCGAGTACAAGGACCGCGTCGGCGACATCGTCTCCGGCACGGTGAGCGCGATCTCCCGCCGCGACACCTACGTGACCGTGGGCAAGACCGAGATGCTGCTGCCGGGCAAGGAGCGCATCCCCACCGAGAACTACCAGGTCGGCGACCCCATCAAGGCGATCATCAAGCGCGTGGAGCAGGATCCGGCGAAGGGCCCGAGCGTGATCCTGAGCCGCACCGACCCGAAGTTCGTGGAGGCGCTCTTCCGCCTCGAGGTCAGCGAGATCGCCGACGGCGTGGTGGAGATCATGGGCGTGAGCCGCGACCCGGGCTACCGGGCGAAGCTCGCGGTGCGCACCTCGAACGAGAACGTCGACCCCGTGGGCGCGTGCGTGGGCCAGCGCGGCAGCCGGGTGCGGACGATCGTGGACGAGCTGAACGGCGAGAAGATCGACATCGTGCGCTGGAACGAGGACATCCGCCAGTACGTGGTCGGCGCGCTGGCGCCGGCGAGGCTCGAGTCGATCGAGGTCGACCCGGTCGAGCCGAACACGGTGCACGTGGTGGTGGCGTCCGACCAGTATTCGCTGGCGATCGGCAAGCGCGGCCAGAACGTCAAGCTGACCTCGAAGCTCACCGGCTGGCACGTCGAGGTGAAGCGCTCGATGGCGACGGCGTCCTTCGAGGACCAGAAGGCGGAGGCGATCAAGGAGCTCGCGGAGATGTTCTCGGTGTCGATCGCGGCGGCCACCAAGATGGCCGACGCCGGCTTCCTCGACGTCGAGGGCATCGCCGACGCCGACGAGGCGAGCTTCATCGCCTCCTCCGGGCTCGACGAGGTGCAGGCCAAGGGCGTCTACGCCGCCGCCAAGGCGGTGGCGGCGCTGACGTCCGGCAAGGCCGAGGCCGACGCAGAGGAAGAGTAGGACCGGCCTGGGGCGAAGCGCGACCAAACGACTTACGGGGGCCATCGCAATGAGAGTATACGAACTGGCGAAAGAGGCGGGCGTGACGAGCGCCGACGTCATCAAGGCGGCGGAGGCCGCCGGCATCGCCGTCACGAGCGCCATCAGCGCGGTCGACGGGTCAGACGCCGACCGTCTGCGCGGGGCGCTGGCGGCCGGCGGCTCGGGCGTGCTCGCGAAGCGCGAGGACAAGCGGCGCCGCGCGGCGGAGCTCAACGCGAAGTTCTTCGCCGAGCAGAGCGCGAAGCTCGCCGAGCACCTGCGCGT
>CACXRO010000072.1 GCA_902770045.1 uncultured bacterium | reverse complement strand
ACCGCCGGATCACTAGGTCCCGCTTTCGCGTCTGCTCGAGGTGTCCCTCTCGCAGTGAGGCACGCTTCTACCCTTGCGCTCGCTGGCACGATTGCCGACCGTGCTGAGCGTACCTTCGAACTCCTCCGTTACCGTTTGGGAGGAAACCGCCCCAGTCAAACTGACCCCCTGGCATTGTCCCGCGGCCGGATGACGGCTCGCGGTTAGAACTCCGCCCGGATGAAACCGGTATTTCACGTTTCGGCTCCGGGGGCCCTGACGAGCCCCCTTCCAAGCCTCCCGGCTATTCTACATACACCCGACCAGAATCCAGTACCAGGCTACAGTAAAGGTTCATGGGGTCTTTCCGATTCGTGCAGGTCGGAACTTGCCCGACAAGGAATTTCGCTACCTTAGGACCGTTATAGTTACGGCCGACATTCACGGGGGCTTTGGTTCGGGGCTTCTCCTTGCGGATGACCCCTTGCCTTGACCTTTCCGCATTGGTCACGTGTCACACTCTATACGTCCAGTTCACCTGTTGGCAGAGTGCTGTGTTTTTGTTAAACAGTCGCATGGGCCGAAGTTACGGGGCTATGTTGCCGAGTTCCTTAACGAGGTTTCTCCCGCGCGCCTTGGTATGTTTGTACCCTCCCACCTGTGTCGGTTTTGGTACGGCCGGCGGGTTAGTGCACATGGACTTTTCTGGGAAGCGTGGACGCATGGCCTTGCCCCGGGCAAGCCCGAGGCTCGGTCCGGCCGTTCCCGGCCGTACAGGGGGTAGCCATTGGCCCCCGCCACTGTCCTTCTCCGATCCATGCTTAAACCCCCGCCAGTTGGGGAATGTTGACCCCATGTCCATCGGCTACGCCTTTCGGCCTGGCCTTAGGTGCCGACTGACCCCGGGCGGACGAACCTGCCCCGGGAAACCTTGGGATTCCGGCGGTGGGGATTTCCACCCCACTTTTCGTTACTCATGTCCGCATAATCGCTAGCTGGAAGTCCACCGTCGCTCGCGCGCACGGCTTCGGCCCGTCCAGCTACGCTCTCCTACCGCTCCGCCTTGAAGGCGGAGCCCGCGAATTCGGTTCCATGTTTACTCCCGATCATTTTCGGCGCGGGGCCTCTCGAGTAGTCAGCTGTTACGCACTGTTTAAATGGTGGCTGCCTCTAAGCCAACATCCTACCTGTCTGAGAGACCTCACTGCCTTAGTGACTGAACATGGATTGGGGACCTTATTCGGCGGTCCTGGGCTGTTTCCCTTTCGACAATGAAGCTTAGCCCCCACTGTCTCGCTGCCGGGTATGCAACCGGCTCGGCCTTCGGAGTTTGACGGACTTCGGCACCCCGGTAGGGGCCCTAGATCGATCAGTGCTCTACATCCGAGCGGAGTGTTGCCCGACGCTGCCCCTAAAGGCATTTCGGAGAGAACCAGCTATCACCCAGCTTGATAAGTCTTTCGCTCCCATCCTCAGCTCATCGAAGACCTTTTCAACGGTCACTCGTTCGCACCTCCACCCCCCGTTACGGGGGCTTCACGCTGTCCAAGGATAGCTCGCATGGGCTTCGGGTCCACCGCATCCGACTAAAGGCCGCCCTGTTCGGACTCGCTTTCGCTTCGCCTCCCCTTTCGGTTAGGCTCGCCGGATACGGTGACTCGCGGACTCATTATGCAAAAGGCAAACGGTCGCGTCCCGAAGGACGCTTCCATAGCTTGTGGACGCACGATTTCAGGTCTGTTTCACTCCGCTAGCAGCGGTTCTTTTCGCCTTTCCCTCNNCGGTACTTGTTCGCTATCGGTCATCAGGTAGTGTTTAGCCTTGGAGGGTGGTCCCCCCGGATTCGGACGGAGTTTCACGTGCTCCGCCCTACTCGGGATGCCGGTAGGCCCGGGGGAGGATTTCGGATAAGGGGCTATCACCCGCTGTGGCGCCGCTTTCCAGCGGCTTCTCCTATCCTTCCCGGTGCCATGCCCCGGTCCCGCGACCCCGGGGAGCAAGCTCCCCGGTTTGGGCTGGTGCGCTTTCGCTCGCCACTACTCGCGCAATCTCGGTTGATTTCTCTTCCTCAGGGTACTGAGATGTTTCACTTCCCCTGGTGTGGCTCCGCGGGACTATCTTTGTTCATCCCGCGGCGGCGGCCCGCAAAGGCCGTCGGGTTCCCCCATTCGGATACCCCCGGATCAAAGCCCGTTGACGGCTCCCCGAGGATTGTCGCAGTCTTCCGCGTCCTTCTTCGCCTCCTGATGCCAAGGCATCCGTCGTGCGCCCGTATACGCTTAGCAAGAAACCTTCTCGCTTGATCTCGTATATGAGTCGTAATTCTCTTTAATCTCCAACTCCCGGTTGTCAAAGAACGACGCCCGCCCGTTTGGGGGCGAACGAATGTGTAGTATATCATATTTGCCACGAGGAGCGCAAGGGGGGGGGGGGGTATCAGTATTCAGTATTCAGTATTCAGTATTCAGTATTCAGCAGCCAGCAGCCAGTGTTCAGCAGCCAGTGGAATATGGATAGTTCATCCTCACTACTGGCTGCCGGTCACTGATTGTTGAACACTGAAACACTTCCAACGCACCAGCATTGGCCGAATCAGCACCGGGCCAGCCGGTACGGCCAGACGACGAGGATCCGGAGGCGAAGCTCGCTCTCGCCGCGGCAGGCGCGGACGACGCCCCGGAGCCGGCGCGGCGGAAAGAAGCCCTCGAGCGCCGCGAGCCGCCGGAGCGCGGTCCAGAACGCGCGGCGGACCGCCTCGCGCTCCGACGCGTCGGCGAGCAGCCGCCAGGATCCGGCGAGCCGCCTGAACATGAGGTCGGAGACGTACTTCCGCGTATCCGCCCAGGCCGCCGCGCCTTCGCCCAGCTGCGCGCAACGCTCGGCGATCTCCGGCAGATATCGGCAGGATCCTTCCAAAAGCCCCCGCGTGACTCGGCGCGAGATCTGGCCCGGGTGCGCAAGGTAGTGGAGAAGCGGCGCGTCGACGTACGCCACCTTGCGCGAGCGCAGCAGGCAGTCGAGCACGTAGACGAGGTCGGCACCCTGGGTGAGCGGCGAGAACCTGATGTCGCCGCACGCCGCGCGCGCGACGACAGTCGCGGCGCCGAGTGCGCAGAAGCGGATCGTCGACTCGCGGCGAAGCGCGAAGTCGACCTGCTCGATCCGCACTTTCTCCGGCGGCAGCGGCTCGAACGCCTCTCCGTGCGACTCGACGTAGCGCCAGCCGTAGCGGATGACGTCCGCGCCGGTCCGCTCGCGGGCGGCGGAAAAGAGCCGCAGCGACTCCGGATGCCACGCATCGTCGGCGTCGAGGAAGGCGACAAGCTCGCCCGTCGCAAGATCCAGCCCGGCGTTGCGGGCGCTGCCCTCGCCGCCGTTCGCCTTGTGGACGACGCGGAAGCGCGCGTCCTTCGCCGCGTACTCGTCGAGAACCGCGCCGGAGCCGTCGGTCGAGCCGTCGTCGACGCAGATGCACTCCCAGTCGGAATGGGTCTGCGCCAGCACCGAGTCGAGCGGAAACCTCAAAAACCGCTCGGCGTTGTAGACGGGGATGACGACGGAGACTTTCATTCCTTCGCGATGCGCTGGACGCGGCTGCCGAGCGAGCAGATGATGTCGTAGGCGTGAGTACCCTTGAGCGCCGCCCAGTCGTCGGGCGTGATCGCGTCGTTGCCGCAGCGTCCGAAGCAGATCACCTCGTCACCCGCCTTCACGCCTTCGACCCCGGTCACGTCGACGGTCGCGTAGTCCATCGAGATCCGCCCGACGATTGGACACCTCTTGCCGCCGATGAACACGAAGCCGCGGTTGGTGAGCGCGAGCGGCAGGCCGTCGGCGTAGCCCGCCGAGATCGTCGCGATCTTCGACGGCGAGGCGAGGCACCAGGTGCGCCCGTAGCCGAGCGTCGTGCCCGCCGGCAGCTCGCGCACCTGCGCGACGCGCGTCTTCAGCGTGAGCACGCTCTCCACCTTGAGCGCGCGCCTGCCGTTGGGGTCGAAGGAGCCGTGCAGGTTGATGCCGGTGCGGACGTGGGTGAACGGGCGGCGCGCGGTCTCCGGGAAGTTGTTGATCGCGTCGGAGGCGGCCATGTGCACCATCCGGAAGCGGAGGCCCGCCTTCGCCGCCGCCGCGACCACGCGCTTGAAGAGCGCGATCTGCCGCGGCGTGAACGGGTTCTTCGGCTCGTAGGCGACCGGACAGTGCGAGAAGATCCCCTCGCAGTCGAGCCCGGGCAGCGCCGCCGCCGCGCTGATTTCCTCAAGCGCGCGCTCGACGCCGCCGGGACCGGTCGCAAGGATCCCGAGCCGGCCCATGCCGGTGTCGAGCTTGAAGTGGACGCGCGCGCGCCGGCGCAGCTTCACCGCGGCGGACGAGATGAGCTTCGCGCCCTCGAGTCCGGTCACCGGCAGCGTGACGCCGGCGCGCACCATCTCGGCGACTTCGTCCGGCAGGACGCTGGAGAGGATCTGCACCTCCGCGTCGCGCACGCCGGCGCGGCGCAGCGCGGCGGAAATCTCCATCGCCTCGTACGGCTCGGCCACCCCGAAGTTGCGGCAGCCCGCCGCGCCGAGCGCGCGCGCGAACGGCGCGACACCCAGCCCGTAGGCGTTCGCCTTGAGGACGCACAGCACCTTCGCCGGCTTCACGTGCGCGGCGATGCGCCGGTAGTTGCGCACCAGCGCCTTCAGGTCAATCTCGACTACTACCCTTCTGTCCATTTGCGCTCCCTACTTTCTTTCGCAGACCGCCGGCCGCGCGTCCGTCGTCCCGGGACGGAGGCGGAACTTCACGTTCTCCATCCTCACGCCGTCGGCCTTGTCCACGAAAAGTCCGTACGCGGGCAGGTGGTAGGGGTCGAACATGTTCGTCTGCGGATACGCCACCTTCTTCTCCTCGCCCGGCCACGAATACGGCTTCGCGTTCTCGCCCTCGCCGGGAATCTCGAGGTCTATGTTCCGAAGGACGATGTTCTCCGGCCGGCACCGTCCGGCGCCGGTGATGGTGGAGGGCGTGCGGCCGTCGGCGCGCCCGCGGACGTTGGAGATGACGACGTTGCGGAGAGTGAACCATCCGCCCAGGGAACAGTCGGCGAAGTCGTCGTTGAATCCCTCGCGGTCGCCGCCGCGCACGAAGATCGGCGTCTGGAAGCCCTCCATCGAAATGTCGTCGGCGACGATGTTCTCCACCAGCCCGCCGTCCACGCACTCGACGTTGATGCAGCCGAAGCCCGGCCCGCAGAGATACCACGGCGCGCCTTCGACCGGCTTCCAGTTGAGCAGGTCCTTCGGCATCGGGCCGAGGTCGCGGTAGACGCGCCGCGAGGGCAGGGCGCGGCAGCTGACGAAAGAGATGTTGCGCATGACGCCGTGCGAGGCGGTGCCGAGCTTGAACGCGTTGCAGTGCGAGCGCGCCGTGCAGCCGCGCACCACGATGTTCTCCACCGCGTAGCCGACCTCGTGGGACTTGATGCAGTACGCATCGTCGCCGGAGTCGACGTCGCAGTCCTCGATCAGGACGTTCTTGCCCTCGATGTCGAAGCCGTCGGTGCAGACGCCGGCGTGGCAGTCGATCTTCACCCGGCGCGCGACCACGTCCTCGCACCGGAAGACGTTGATCCCCCACGCCGCCGAGTCGCGCAGGGTGAAGTCCTCCAGCTTCACCCGGTAGCAGTGCTGGAAGCAGAGCCCCTTTGGCTTGGGCTGGTCTTTGCGCGAATAGTCGTAGGCCCAGCCGTTGCCGAAGATCTCGCCCTCGCCGGTTATCGCCACGTTCGTCACGCCGACCGCCGCCACCACCGCGCACGGCGGCACGAAGTCCGCCGGATTCCCCGAGGCGACGAGCCGCGCGCCCTTCTCGAGCCGCAGCTCGACGTTCGACCTGAGGAACAGTCCGCCGGTTGGATGGTCGCCCTTGGGCACCGACACCACGCCGCCGCCCGCGGCAGATGCCGCGTCGATCGCCGCCTGCCACTTCGCAGTCTCCAGCTTGCCGTCCGCGGCAGACGCCGCGGCAATGTACGCGGCAGCCGCGCACAGCACCCATCTTTTCATCGTCGTCCTCCTTGATTCCATCTGCACCTATCCGCGCACCAGCCCTTCGTCCTCGCGCGCGCCGAGGACCAGGTTCAGGTTCTGGATCGCCGCGCCGGACGCCCCCTTGCCGAGGTTGTCGAAGCGCGACACGAGAATCGCGCGCTCGGCCGTGCCGAAAACCGAAACCTCCATGTCGTCGCGCCCGGAGAGCGCGGCGGAGGAGAGGAAGCCGCCTTCGGACGGATCCTCGGCGAACTTCACCATGCCGCTCCCGACTCCGTAGGCCGCGCGGTAGACCTCGCGCACCGCGGACGGATCGACGCCGTGAAGGAAGACGGTCACCTCCATGCCGCTGAAGTGCGGCACGACGACCGGCGAGAAGCACGGCGCGAAGTCGAGCCCGCAGACCTTGACCATCTCGGGCAGGTGCTTGTGCGCCTGGCCGAGCGCGTACTGCCGGCCGCCGAGGAAGAGCGGCGGCAGGCCGCCCTCCGCCTCGTACTCGGCGATCATCTTCTTGCCGCCGCCGGAATAGCCGGTGAGCGAGAAGGACGAAAGCCGCGCGTCGTGCCCGACGACGCCCGCGCGCACCAGCGGCTCGACGAGCGCGATGAAGCCGGAGGCGTGGCAGCCGGGGTTGGCGATGCGCTTCGCCTTCGCGATGCGCTCGCGGCGCCCCGCGAGCTCTGGGAAGCCGTACTCCCAGCCGTCCGCGACGCGATGCGCGGTGGAGGTGTCGATCACCACCACCTCCGGATTCTCCACCATCGCCGCGGCCTCGACCGCCGCCGCGTCCGGCAGGCACAGCATCGCCACGTCGCAGTCGTTGAGCGCCGCGCGCCGCGCGGACGCGTCCTTGCGCAGCTCTTCGGGGAGCGCGACGACCTCGATGTCGGCGCGGCCGGCGAGCCGCTCGCGTATCCTGAGGCCCGTCGTGCCCGCCGAGCCGTCGATGAAAATCCTCTTCATGCGCGTATTATACCAAATATCGTGGCTCGTGGTTCGTGGCTCGTGGTTCGCGCAAAACGCAACTCCCCGCCGGAGGTCGTCGACCCCTGGCGGAGAGCTGGCGGACGCGGCACGGCGCGGTGCTTACTTGTTCTTGTGCCGCTGCGCCTTCATGCGCTTGTCGTATTTGTGCTTCGACATTTTTTTGCGGCGCTTCTTCTTGATGGATCCCATTTTCTTTTCTCCTTGGATTTGGTTCAGTTCTCGGCGAGCCCCCTCGCCTCAGAAGATGATCTTGTTGAGCGGCAGCTCGATGATGCCGGTGGCGCCGGCCGACTTGAGCGCGGGGATGAGGTCGCGCACCTTGCGCTCCTCCACCACCGACTCCACCGCGAACCAGTCGCCGCCGTGCAGCGCGTTCACCGTCGGCGCGTGCAGGGCCGGCATCGCCTTGACCACCCGGTCGAGCGAGGTCTTCGGCGCGTTGCACTTGAGAAGCACGCGGCGCTGCGCCTCGAGCGCGCCGACGAGCAGCGTCCTGAGCTGCTCCAGCTTCGCGCGCTTCGCCTTGTTCTTCCAGGACGCCTTGTTGGCGATGAAGCGCGTGGTGGAGACGAGGATGGTGTCGACGATGCGCAGGTTGTTCGCGCGGAGCGACGAGCCAGTCTCGGTAAGGTCGACGATCGCGTCGACGAGCTCCGGCGCCTTCACCTCCGTCGCGCCCCAGCTGAACTCGACGTCGGCCTTGACGCGGTTCTTCTTCAGGTAGCGCTTCACCAGCCCCACCGCCTCGGTGGAGATGCGCTTGCCCCTGAGATCCTTGACCGACTTGATCTTCGAGTCGTTCGGCACCGCCAGCACCCAGCGAACCGGGTTGGAAGTCGCCTTGGAGTAGTTGAGCTCGCAGATCTCGTGGACGTCGCTGCCGTTCTCGTAGACCCAGTCGTAGCCGCAGATGCCCGCATCCAGCAGGCCCAGCTCGACATAGCGGCTCATCTCCTGCGGACGCAGCAGGCGGCACTTGATCTCCTCGTCGTACGTTGAAGCCCGCCCGCTTGAAGAGGGCGAACGTGGACTCCTGCAGACTCCCCTTTGGTAAACCTAATACTATGGACATAGTTTGCGAATTATACCATATTTCGCCTTCGCCTGTCTACGCGCAACCGCCGCGCAACCGCCGCGCCTTTCGCCGCGCAAAGTGCCGCGGAAACTGCCGCGCAAAGTGCCGCGGCGGCTTAGCCCAGGAATACGCCCGCCGCGGCGAGCGCCTTGCGCAGGGCCTTGACGTCGAGGTCGCGCGGATGCACGCCCTTGAGCGCCGCCATCGCCGCCGCGGTTCCCGCAGCCTCGCCGGTGGTCATGCACGGGGTTATGAGCCGCAGCGTGTCGATCGTGTCCGGCGCGCCGAGCATGCGCCCGCAGCAGAGGAGGTTCTCGACCTTCTTCGGCACAAGCTGGCGGTAGGGGACGGCGATGCCGTAGCCCGTGCCGCCGTCGCCCGCCCACGCCACCGTGTCGGCGGGCGCGGGACCGAGCGCCGCCGCCTTGTCGACCACCGCCTCGGCGTCCACGAGGCGCGTGTTCCTCACGCCGATCTGCGAGCAGGTGTTGGCGATATAGACCTTTTCCCAGCCCGGAGTCTTCTGCATCTCGCGCACCTGCTCCCACCAGCGCTTGCGGAAATTGACCTCGGCGCGGCTAAGCTCGCGCACGTCGAGCCCATTGCCCTTCGGCCCCGGGCCCATGTTGCCCCACCAGAGCCCGTGGTTGGCCTCGTTCGAGCGCATCGGCCAGTGCGGGAACGGCTTGCCGTCCTTGTCGCGGTGGCGGTCCTTCGCGGTGATGCGGTCCATGTTCGCGAGCTGCACGCAGTGGCCGATGCCGTGCGTGACCTGGCGGTAGTCGCCGCCGGCGCTGAAGAGGAGGTCGCCGTCGCCGGTGGCGTCCACCACCTGCTTCGCCAGGATCGCCTGCGTACCCTGCTTGGACTCGAAGACGACGCCCTTCACCTCCGCGCCGTCCTGGATGACGTCCACGCCCCAGCTGTGGAAGAACATCTCCACCTTCGCCTCGGCGATCATCTTGTCCATCAGGTACTTCGAGCCCTCGGCGTCGAGCGTCGGCTGCCAGTGCCACTGGTCCGTGAAGTCGCCGGTGGAGATGCCCTCCTTGAGCCCGCGGTCCATGAACTCCTTGGCGAGGCCCTTGGTGACGAGCTTCCACTTGCCGTCCGCCTTGACGCTCGTCGCCATCAAGAGAAGCACGAGCCCGTTGGTGAAGAGTCCGCCCAGTGAGCCGTAGCGCTCGACGAGCGCCACCTTCGCGCCCGCGCGCGCCGCGGCGATGGCGGCGCTGAAGCCGGCGGGGCCGCCGCCCACGACAACGACGTCGGTCTCGTGGAAGATCGGCACCTCGCGCATCGGCCGGAACACCTTGCCGTCCTTCAGGAACGCGCTCGGCCCGTCCTCCATCGAGTGCGGGATGTCGAAGATGCGCTTGACGCTCCAGTCGTCCTCTTCGCGGACGTAGAACCGCCCCGCCGTGCCGGCGTCGGCGGGAGCCTGGTCGCCGAACGCGGCGCCGGTGACGCCGGCGGCTCCGACGAGGCCGAGTTTTCTCAGGAATTCGCGCTTGGTGATCTGCATGGCTGGTTGTCCTCGACAGGTGGATGTTGCTGGTTTCAGTTGCGGGTAGTATAGCATTTCCCGCCGCCGTGCGCAACGCCGCCCGTCTTGGGAGTGTCTCAGCAACCAGCAGCCAGCTGTCAGCGGTCAGCGGTCAGTGGGATAAGGAGGGTTTGTCCGCTCTACTGGCTGCTGGTTACTGGCTGCTGATCGTTGGTTACTGGCTGCTGAAACACTTCCGCACCGCGGCGAGCCGCTACTTCACCGTCTTGGTGCCCTGCACCCGGCCCATCGAGTCGCGGTAGGTGGTCTTGCCGTAGCGGTCCGTGGTCGCGGTGCCCTGTACGCGCCCCTGCGCGTCGCGCCAGGTGGTCTTGCCGTAGCGGTCGGTGGTCATCGTGCCCTGGGTGCGGCCCATGGAGTCGCGGTAGGTCGTCTTGCCGTACCGGTCCGTGGTCTCCGTGGCCTGCACGCGGCCCTGCGCGTCGCGGTAGGTCGTCTTGCCGTAGTTGTCGGTGGTCTTGGTGCCCTGCACCCGGCCCATTGAGTCGCGGTAGGTCGTCTTGCCGTAGCGGTCGGTGGTCATCGTGCCCTGTACGCGTCCCTGCGCGTCGCGCCAGGTGGTCTTGGTGTCGGCGCGGCAGACGAGCGCCGCGGCGAGAACAAGTGCGATTGCGGTCATTTTCTTCATTTCAGCCTCCTTGCTTTGGGTGTGGATGACTGGTTAGGAGAACACAACGCTGGTTTCTGACAAGGTTTGGTTAGGTGGGAGATAGTGTTCAGTAGCCAGCGGCCAGTATTCAGCAGCCAGTAATAAGGACGAAATGTCCTTAACGCCGCCGCGGACACTCCCGGCAGGGCCAGGACTTCGGCGGCTCGTAGCTGGGGCGGCCGACGGGGCGGCTGGTCTCCAGGACACGGTAGAAGCCGTTCATGCGGATGTCGGTGAGGCCCTTCCTGAGACCCGCGCCGTCCACCGGATACAGCCGCACGAGCTGCGTCGCGAGCGGCGGGACGTCGCAGGAGTACTCCGCGGCGAAAGTGCCGAGGTCGCGCTGGCGCCAGAGGTCGCGCACGCGCCACTTGCCCTCCAGCCCGAGCGACGCGAAGTCGGCGGTGACCGTGGTCGCCTTGCGCACCGTGTTGACGAGCGCGAGCGCGAAGGAGCCGTCGCTCATCGGCTTCGCCCAGATCTCGGCGCGAGGACCGGACGCGACGACCTCGGCCTGGGCGCCGAGCTCGTCCTGGTTGGTCTCGAGGACCTCGTCGTTGGTCAGCAGGGAGAGCGTGAAGTCGTCGAGCTTAGTCAGGTCGCAGCCGATCAGGAGCGGCGAGCAGAGCATGCACCAGAGCGAGATGTGGGTGTACTGCATGTTCTGGGTGAGGCGCGTCGGGCGGCGGAACTTCCAGGGGCCGCCGATGACGCCGACGACGAGCATGTCGGAATCGTTCCAGGCGCCGGGGCGCGCGAAGAGCCAGCGATGGCGCTGGCCATCGACCATCCTGCGCACCTTGTACCAGGAGTCGTTGATGTCGTCGGTGGTGCGCCAGCTGTTGGCGCCGGCGATCGCCGCCGCGCCGGCGAGGAGAGGCGTGTGCGAGCCGGCGCCATAGGGGTTGATCGAAAAGACGATGTCCCGGTCCTGGGCCTTCAGCGCCTCGGCCATGACCAGGAACGGCATGACGTGGCCGGTGGTGCCCTCGCCGACGAGGTGCTTCGCGTAGCTGCAGCCGTCGTACTTGAGGTAGTCGTAGCCCCACTTCGCGTAGGTCTCGGCGTCCTTCCACTCGTGGCCCCACGACCCCTCGCAGCCGCCGCAGGTCTTCGCCGCGGGCGAGGAGTAGAGTCCGGCCAGCAGGCCCTTGGAGTGGATGTAGCCGGCGAGCGCCTTCATGTCCGGGAACTTGACGTTCGGCACGACCGTGCCGTCGGCGGCGCGCAGCGGCCCCTTGAGCGTCGGTTCGTCGGTGGAGTCGACGCTGTTCTGCCAGTAGTCGTCGAGGTTGACGTAGCTCCAGCCGTGGTCGGCGAGGCCGGTAGCGATCATCGCGTCTGCGGCGGCGCGCATGTCGGCGTCGGTCACGAAGGAGCCGAAGACGTTCCAGCTGTTCCAGCCCATCGGCGGCGTGAGCGCGAGCCGGTCGCCGACGACGAGCCGGAGCGTCGACGCGGCCTTGCCCGCGGCGTTTTCGGCCGTGAAGGAGATCCGGTACTCGCCGGGCGCGGCGACGCTGCCGGAGAGGAGACCAGTCGCCGCGTCGAACGCCGCGCCGGCCGGCAGGTTCGCCGCGGCGAACCGCATCGGGCGCGCGCCGGTGACCGGAAGCCGCCAGAGGATCGGATGGCCGGGGCGGACGCCGAACACGCGCGCGCCGTTGATGCGCGGCGCCTCGCCCGGCGGCGGCGTCAGGATGCCAAGCTGGCCTTCGAGACCCGACCACGCCTCGACCGCGGCGCCGTCCTCGAGCGTGAAGCGCGCATCGCCCCAGACCGAGATGTCCCAGCTCTGCGAGCCGAGCTCGTCGATCTCGAGCCGCACGAGCTTCGCCCCCGTGAGATCGGCCTTCAGCGCGAAAGCCGGCGTCGCGGACACCATCTCCGGCGACTCGGCGACGACCTTGCCGTCCGCCACGACGCGGAAGCGCACCTTGGCGTCGTCATGCATCTTCCAGAGCGCCGCGTGCTCGGCGACCCAGGCGTCGACGCCCACCACGGCCTCGAAGGACTTGGCGCCGCCGTTGGGAAACTCGTAGACCGAGGCCGAGGGCGCATGGGAGCCGACGCCGCGGCTGAACGTGCGCGCGCCGATCCTGAGCGGAGCCGGCTCCTCGGGCGTGCTCTGATAGCTTTCGCGCGCCTTGGGCACCGGAAGCGAGCCGACGTCCATTCCGTCCAGCGGCAGGTCGTCAACCCATACGACGCGGTCGGCGGCCGCGGCGCCAGCCGCGAGGCACAGCGCCAGAGTTATGGGAGCGGCTCTCATCATTGCAATCCTCCGGCGGTGAGCGCGGCGACGGAGGCGAAGCCGTGGCGCGCGCAGTAGTCGGCGATGCCGTCGTGGACCGCCGCTACAACGCCGGGGTCGGAGAAAAGCGCGGTGCCGACGGCGACGGCGTTCGCGCCGGCGAGCAGGAATTCGACCGCGTCCTTCGCCTCGTAGACGCCGCCCATCGCGAGAATCGGCAGCTTCGTCGCCGCACGCGCGTCGTGCACCACCTTGACCGCCACCGGATGCACCGCGCGGCCGGAGAGCCCGCCAGAGCCGTTGGCGATCACCGGACGGCGCCGCTCGACGTCGATCACCATCGCCGGAATCGTGTTGATGAGCGAAAGCGCATCCGCGCCCGCGTCCTCGCACGCGCGTACGTAGGGGACGATCGACGGCACGTTCGGCGCGAGCTTCACGAAAAGCGGCAGCTTCGTCGCCGCGCGCACGGCCGAGACCACCTCGAAGAGCACCTTGGGGTCCTGTCCGAAGGTGTGGCCGCCCTCCTTCACGTTGGGACAGGAGACGTTCATCTCGATCGCCGCCACCGCGTCGCCAATCCGCCGCGCGACCTCGGCGTAGCCTTCCACCGCCCCGCCCCAGATGTTGGCGATCACCGGCGGCGCGTCCGGCACCGTCGCGCGATAGCGCGGCAGCGTGATCTCGAGGAAATGGTCCACCCCGGTCTTCGCAATGGCGCGGCATCGGGTTGCCGGGCCACGGCTCGACGCGGATTCCCTTCGCCGTCACCGCGCCGAGCTTGGAGTAGTCGACCGCGCCGAAGTATTCGAAGCCGTAGCCGAAGGTACCGCTCGCCGTGGCGACGGGCGTGCGCATCTTGAGCCCGCCCAGGTCGACGCGCATATCCACCGCCGCCATGTCAGGAATCCCCCTTCGCTTCGTCCGCCGGCGGGAAAAGCTCCGCCGCCGCCTCGCGCACGCCGAGATGATGCCAGGCGTCGAGGACGACCGAGCCGCCGTCCGCCAGCTTCAACTTAAGGATGCCCTTCGACTCCCAGCGCGAGCGGTCGAGCTGCGCGACATCGGCGGGCGAGTGCCTGCGGCCGGCGACGGAAAAACCGGCTTCGTCCCAGGCGAAGTCGAGCCGGGAGGAGAGGAGCAGCCTCACCCCCACCACGCCGGCGGCGACGAGGAGGACGAGCGCAAGTCCGAGCTGGGCGTTCGTCTTCTGGCGCTTGAACGCCTCGAGGTCGGCGCCGGCCGGCGGCTCCGCCTGCTCGATCGAGCGGTAGAGCTCGTCCGGCGCCATGCGCGGATAGCGCACCGCGCCGTCGTAGCCGAACCAGCAGCCAAGCGCCGCCATGACCGCCGCGGCGAAAAGGTGGCGGCGCAGGTAGTCGGGGTTGAGGCGGAGACGCTTCACTGCTCCTCCGTCACGCGAAGAATCTCCTTGACGCTCGTCACCCCGGCGAACACCTTGGCCCAGCCGTCTTCGCGCAGCGTCTTCATGCCTTTCGAGAGCGAGAGGTTGCGGATCTGGGTGGCGTTCTCGCGGCGGACGATCGCGCCCTCGATGTCCTCGTCCACCTCCAGCACCTCGAAGAGCGCGCGGCGACCCTTGTAGCCGGTGCGGGTGCAGGCGTCGCAGCCATCCGGCTCGAACACGGTGTTCTGCGGCGGCGGCGTGTCGAGGTTGTAGTACTTCATGTCGAGCGGAACCTCGCGGCGGCACTTCGGGCAGAGGCGGCGGCAGAGGCGCTGGCCCATCACGCCCGCGACGGCGGAGGCGATGAGGAACGGCTCGACGCCCATGTCGATGAGGCGCGGGAACGCGCCGGCGGCGTCGTTGGTGTGCAGGGTCGAGAACACCATGTGGCCGGTGAGCGAGGCGTTGATGGCGATCTCGGCCGTCTCGCGGTCGCGGATTTCGCCGACCATGATGATGTCCGGGTCCTGGCGCAGGAACGCGCGGAGCGCGCGGGCGAAGGTCATGCCGATCTCGCTCTGCATCTGCACCTGGTTGATGCCGGCCATGTGGTACTCGATCGGGTCCTCGGCGGTCATGATGCGGACATCGATCTTGTTGACTTCGGAGAGGAAGGAGTAGAGCGAGGTCGACTTGCCGGAGCCGGTCGGCCCGGTCACGAGGAAGATGCCGTTCGGGCGGTGGATGATCTTGTTCACCACCTCGTAGTCGCGCTCGTTGAAGCCGAGGTCGTCCATCTTCACGAACGAGCCGGACTTCGCGAGCAGTCGGAGCGAGATCGATTCGCCGTAGGCCGCCGGCATGGTGGAGACGCGGATGTCGATGTCCTGCCCGGCGATGCGGATGCCGATGCGTCCGTCCATCGGCAGGCGCTTCTCGGCGATGTCGAGGTTGGCCATCACCTTGATGCGCGAGATGATGGCGTTCTTGAGGCGGTTGAGCTGCGGCGGGACGTCCACCTTGTGGAGCATGCCGTCGATGCGGTAGCGGATCCTGAGCTCCGTCTCCTGAGGCTCGATGTGGATGTCGGTCGCGCCCTGGCGGTCGGCCTCGGCGATGATCTGGTTCACGAAACGGACGATCGACGCCTCCTCGCCCATCTCGTTGACG
>CACXRO010000071.1 GCA_902770045.1 uncultured bacterium | reverse complement strand
ATTGCCAAACTCAACGCTACGCCGACATCCAACGAACGACTAAACTTTCGTTTAACCTTTCTAAGTTTCGTTTACTTTGGCAAACGGCCCAGATTTCCGCCACCGCGAAAGGTGAGCGTCGTTAGACGCGAACAAATCCGCGTGTTAAACCAAAACCGCCACACAAACTGCTGCGGGAAGTGCCGCGGGGTCCGGGCATTGGGGTGCCGTCTCGACATCCCCACCCCTACCCCCAAACTGCCGCGGGGACAAACTGCCGCGGGGACTGTCCCCGAATCTGCCCGACAGAAAGCAGGCAGGACCGCGGCAGTTCCGCGAGGAAGACGCGCCAGTGCGCGAAAAATACGCGCATTGGCGCGAAACTGCTATGGAACAGTCCCCAGAATCTGCCAAACTGCCGCGTTCACAAGGTGTCGGCAACTCGTCGACAACCTGTCGGCAAGTGGCCAAAAAAAGCGGGGTCCATAGTCTCACTGTGAGACTACCCCTGTCTCACCCTGCGACTACCCCCTGTCTCACTGTGAGACACCCCCTGTCTCACTGTGAGACAGTATCATATATAGAACATCCATATATCATCCCGAATATCATAACCCGCCAAGGGCGGGAGAATGATCGGGTTGCTTGTCGCTAATTGTTGTTCGGCTGAGGTGGGCTCACGGGGGTTGCGTTCTCCCCGCACGGCCCAAGCGTTCTCCCCGCACGGAGGTTTTGATCTCCCCGCACGGAGGTTTTGACTTCCCCGCACGGCCCAAGCGACCTCCCCGCACGGAGGAAAAGGGGCGCGGCGAAGGAAGCAAGGGGACTGTCCCCGAATCTGCCCCGAGACGAAACACGCCCAGCATCGCGCCCGTGCCCCCAACCGAGGCATCCACAAAGCGGAAATGCGCCTTGGGATACCTCTGCTCCAAGTAGCGCGACATGAGCCCGCGGAACCCGGTCTCGTGCCCTGGCGTCGAACTTCGCGAAGCTGGCCTCGTCGCCGCGCCGACCGCATCCGATCCCTGCCGCGAGCATCGCCGCGGCAAGGATCGCTCCGCAGAGTTTTCTCATCGCCTTCAGATCTGGGGGATCTTCAGCGTCTCGCCGCCCTTGAGCGCCGACATGTGCGCATAGACGCCGGCGATCGTCGTATCAAGCGCCGTCTTGAGTCCGCAGCACACCTTGTGCCCGGGAACGAGAATGCCGCGGATGAAGTCGTCCGTAAGGTACGCGTGCGAACCGCCGTGCCAGCCGGCATTGACGCCGGGCGGCAGCGGGGCCTTCAGGATGTTGATCTTCGCGGCGAGCTCCTTCTCCTGCCCGCTGTAGTTGGACGTGTAGGTGCCGTAGCTGCCCTTCGAGCCGTTGATGCGTCCGGTCTCGCCGCCATAGCCAGGAGCGTCCCACATGACCCCCATACGCGCCGCGCCGCCGTCGGACGTCTTGAAGAGCGCGACTTCCGAGCCGAACGGATTGTTGTGGGGATTCTTCGCGTCCTTGAAGTCGGGGAGGTCGCTCGTGATGCCGATGCATGAGACTTCGGTAAAGGAGCCGTGCGTCGAGCAGGTGTAGAAGCCGTTCGAGTGCGTCGGATAGTACTGCGGCGGAAGCCCGTGACGCCAGCCATTGTAGGACGCAATGCCCTTCGTGCCCCAGTAGTGGAAGTACTCGCCCTCCGTATAGACGTGCTTGCCGAGGGCGCCGCCCTCGAAAAGCGCACGCATCGCGACGCACTCTGGACGGAACGCCGTCGTCTCGTTCATCATGTAGAGCTTGCCGCTCTTCTTCACCGCCTCGACGATCTTCGGGACGAGCTCGAGCTGATCTTTGCCGAAGAATGCGGGTACCGCGCTCGCGACGTTGAGGCCGTGCTCAAGCGCCATGATCGCGAGTTTCGCGTGGCTCGGCGCGTCCGTGGCGATGTAGAGCGCCTCTATCTTGTCGGCCGCGGCGTTCTTGATAAGCTCTTCGCAGCTCGGATACGTCTTCTTCGCCTTGGTGCGCTCCTGAAGAAGCTTGCACTTTTCGGGGTCGAGGTCGGTGACCGCCACCACCTCGACGTTCGGATGCGTCTGGTAGGCGAAGGCGGAACCGAAATTGCAGACGCCCTCGCCGGCGATGCCGACGCGGACCTTCTTGTCGGAGAACGGCTTCCACTCCGTTCCGGAGAGCTTTCCGGCGAAGTTCTCGTCGAAGCCCTGCATCACCTCTTTCTTCTCATCCTTGCCGACGGTCGCGCACCCGGCGACTGCGAGAAGCGCGGACCCCGCGCCGATGAATGACCTTCTGTTAATCATGATTTCCTCCTTTTTTTGTTGTTGTTAAATCCTTACACCTTTCAACCTTTCAACCTTTCAACTTTTCAACCCCTTAACCACTAACACCTGCTTCGGCCGCCACCACAACGGAGAGCAGTTTTGAGACCTTCATATTACATTCCTCCCATTATTATTTGTTCGGTATTATACAAAATCGCGGGAAACAACGCAACCCCATTGCGCTCAAATCGCGCAGAAATCTCCGCTCAGAGTGCGCAACGCACCTACCACAGCCCCGCTGCCACGACGTCCCCCATCTCGTGGCAGCGCTGGTAAAGTTCCGCGTTTTGCGGCCGCCGTTCCATCGGCGGCCAAAGCGAGAGGAAAAGCATGCGCCCTTCTGCGCAAAAGCGCTCCTTCTCGCGCGGCGGATGCCACCGCCCGTGGAAGCCCTCGGGCGAAAGCACAACCCACTTCCCGCCGGCCTTGGCGATGGCGTTGCCGCATTCCTTTTCCAGCGGGCTCATGAACGTTCCCACGCCCGCGCCGCCCGGCCCGATGCGCGCGCAAGAATCCACAAGCGCATTCCACTCCGCCGTGCCCGGCTTCGTTGCGCGGTGCCCCTTCACCGCCACAAGCACCGGCAGATCGAGAATCGCGAGGTTGCCATACGCGAACCACTCGCGGCCAAGGAAAGAGACCTTTTGCACCTTGCCAAAATACTGGCGATTGGCGCGCCGGAGCCAAGCCCGCTCCGGGTTTTCGCGAATATAGCGCGTAAAGGCCGCGAGCTGGCCATCCTTCTTCACGATCCAGTCATGCCAGGCTCGCTCGAAGACAGGGGCGGGCGGGGCGGACGAGGCCGCCCCTGCAACACTCTTGC
Source organism: uncultured bacterium (assembly GCA_902770045.1). GTDB lineage: Bacteria > Verrucomicrobiota > Kiritimatiellia > RFP12 > UBA1067 > UBA1067. Next base: position 3,514 of record CACXRO010000071.1, on the reverse strand, counting down.
CCTGTTCGAGCCGTTTTGAGGTGCCGGCCCCCGTCCTCTGCACCGCGTTTTGCGGCGCCTGCCCCGTCAAGCGCCAATACTCCCCTGCCAGCGCCTTCATCAGCTGGTAAACATAGCTCCCGAGCGGCATCTGATCGCCGGTATCCTTGATGCGAATGAGCAAGTGAATGTGATCTGGCATGATCACAAAGCAGTCTATCGGCCACAGCCCCCACCACTTCACGGCGAATTCGCGGATCACCCGCGCAAACGCCTTGGTAATCTCGTTCTCGACAAGGTAACGCGGCCGCCCGTGCGCGTTTTGCGATGCCGGCGGCGCCTCGTCCGAAATCTGCGAGAAGGCGGCCAGCTCCGGCAGCCGCTTCAGCGTCACCATGTAGAAGAATGGCCGCTTGTAGTCAAATCCCCGCAGCCGCTTCATTTTCCGTCATCTCTGCGAAGCCGTCATTTCGAAAACGAGCTCGCCGCCGGACATGAGGTCGGCGTGCTCGATCGTCTTGTCGAGCGGCCTGCCGTTGAACGCGACTGTCTTCACATACTTGTTCTCGGCGGAAAGGTTCCTGGCGACGACGGTCAGTGTCTTGCCGCCCGCAAGCTCTATCGTCGCCTTAGGAATCTGCGGTGCGCCGAGGACATACGTGCCGCCGCAAGGGTTGAACGGATAGAACCCGAGCGCCGAAAAGACGTACCAGGCGCTCATCTGACCGCAGTCGTCGTTGCCGCAGAGCCCGTCCGGCTTCGGAAGGTAGAACCTGTCGAACACGTCGCGGACCCTGCGCGCGGCCTTGTCGCGCTCGCCGACAAGCGTGTAGAAGTAGATGACATGATGGCTCGGCTCGTTGCCGTGGACGTACTGCCCGATGAGCCCCGTGACGTCGAAAACCTCGCCCTTCACCACCTCGGGCCGCTCGAAAAGCCCGTCGAGCCGCTTCACGAACGCCTCGCGTCCGCCCATCGCCGCTACGAGGCCGTCGGGGTTCTGCATGACGTGCCAGGTGTACTGGTACGAGTTCCCCTCGGTGAAGTCGTAGCCTTCGCCGTAGCCGACTGCGGAAGGATCGAACGGATCGCGCCAGTTGCCTTTCGAGTCCTTGCTGCGCATGAGCCCGAGCGACGGATCGAAGACGTTCCGCCAGTTCTCCGACCGGCGGCGGAAGAACTTCGCGTCCTCCTCGTGTCCGAGCTTCGCGGCCATCTGCGCCGCGCACCAGTCGTCGTAGGCGCATTCGAGCGTGCGCGAGACCGATTCGTTCCTGATCACGTCGTACGGATAGTATCCGTGCCGGTCGAGAAGATCCCAGCGCTCCTTGTAGCGCCCCTCGTGCCGCTTCGTGAGCGTCTCCTTGATCTGCGCATAGGCAGAGAGCCAGAATTCTCTTTTGACAGGATTAACAGGATTGACAGGATTTTCCTTCAGGAACCAGTCGACGATGACGGGAATGGAATGTGTGCCGATCATGCACTGGTTGTCCCGACCCCACAAGGTCCAGATCGGAAGATACCCCGTGCGACGGCCCTGCTCCAGCATCGAGTCGACGAATTCCGCCGCCTTCTCGGGAACGAGGATCGTGTAGAGCGGATGCGCCGCGCGGAAGGTGTCCCAGGTGGAAAGCGTGGAGTAGAAGGGCTTGTGGCCGGCATCGGCAATATTGTTCGGCTGGATGAAGAGATGGTAGAGGGAGGTGTAGAAGTTGCGCTTCTGGTCGTCGCTGCCCTCGACCGCCACGCAGGAGAGCATCTTCGACCACTTCGCGTCCGCGGCAGCTGCGACGCGGTCGAAATCCCAGCCGGGTATCTCCGCGGCGAGGTTGCGCGCGGCGTCGGAAACGCCGCCCAGCGCGGAGAGCGCGACCTTCACCACGAGCGGTTCGCCCGACAACGCGCCGAAGTCGAAGACGAGATCCTTCTCCGACAGGAACGGCCGGGAGAACTCCATCTTGAAGGCGTAGGTGCGCTCGACCCAGTTGTTGACGGCGACCTTCCCGGAGACGCCGGTCTTGCCGTCCGGCGCGACGTCGACGGAGCGGATGCAGTCGGAAGCGGGCTTGCGCCTCGTTATGCACCAGCGCGGGTCGACGAGAAGGCGGCTCTTCGCGCCCTTCGGATAGGAAATGCGGTAGATGGCGCAGCGCTCGGTCGCGGAGGCCTCGACCTTTGTGCCGCCGGCGAGCGTGACGGCGTAGTAGCCGGGCTTCGCGCGCTCGCTCGCCTTGTCGTAGGCCACCGACCCGGGAACGGACTCCGCCGTAAAGGGAAGGATCCTCACGTCGCCGAGGTCGGGACAGCCAGTGCCGTTGAGATGGGTCTGCGAGAAGCCGTAGATCGACTTGTCTTCGTAACTGTAGCCGGAGCAGTGCGCCCAGTCTCCGTTGCCCGTGTCGGGGCCGGCCTGGACGAGGCCGAAGGGAACGCAGGCGGAGGGAAATGTATGGCCCGTGCCGGCGGTTCCGATGAACGGGTCGACATAGGCGCAGTGCCCCACCGCCTCCGCGGCCGAGGCGCAGAGCGCAAATGATCCCCAGGCGGCACACAGGAAAGGCACGATTCTGTTTCTGTTTTTCATGTTGTCGTTACCTCTTGGTGTTTTTCAGGAATGCCTGCGGTGAAAGCCCCGTAATCGACTTGAACACGGCGAGGGGAAGCGCGGTCTTGGCATGGGGTTTCATCGCGTGAATTATACCATTTCTGCCGCGCATCGTGTTGGCTTTCGCGGCAGATTTCCGTGGCCGCGAAAGGTGAGCGTCGTTAGACGCGAACAAATCCGTGGGTTAAACCCAAACCGCCGCGTACCAGCACCGAAAGCACAGCGCTTCTGTAACTGTCAGTCCGCGATGTCCAGGCAAAACCTAAAGAACATCTGCGACGGTATTGGATCGAAATCTGGCGCGCAGATGCCGGTAGCGGGATCGACCGGGTACACTGTTGCATGCGACCAGTCCGAAATATCCTCGGTGGCCAGCACATTGACCGCGGCACCATCGGTATTCACCAACTCCGGCAGTTTCACATACGGCTTGCCGTCCGCATCGAACTTGATGTCAATCAGCGGCTCGGTTAGGTCGTCGGGGCCGATCGAGGGGTCGATCCCGAAAACGTACCGCACGCCGGCCGGAATGCCCTCCACCATGTCTTCCGGTTTCGGCATGTCGTCCGGTTTCGGTTCGTCGGTGATGCCGACGTCATTCAGCCAGAGTTCATACGCACTGTAGAACGTCCGCAGGTACGGATACGTCTCTTCGTTGATCTTCCAGACGTCGTCGAAGTCGAGGGCTGCGAAGGACTCCTTTTGATGCATCTCCTCGTCGCCGAGCGGCGTGATGCCGGCATAGTCGTCGGAGCCGCTATTCGTGCCGGCGGCCTTCAGGCCGTTCCCGGTGTCTTCATAGTAAGAACCCGTGACGAGACCGGAAATTTCGGCCAGGCCGACGAACGCGCCGCGATAGTGCCCACCATCGCTCGAGACGTAGCTGTAGCACCAGGAGGTGTCGATTCGGGCCGCCTTCGACACGCCGCC
>CACXRO010000070.1 GCA_902770045.1 uncultured bacterium | reverse complement strand
CGGCGGTGGCGGCGGCGGCTCGCACGACGGCTCCGGCTATGCCGGCGGCCGCGGCGGCTGCGGCACGGTCATCATCAGGCTCAAGAGCCCGGCGTTCTCTGGCAGCGCGTACTTCCTTCGCTGAATTTCAGTTCCTTGAACCGAGAGCCGCGGCGAAAGCGGACGCGGCGCGATCCATGTTGGACATTGGACGTTGGATGACGAATATTTCTACAGGAACCAGGTCTGCATCTCGTTGCCTGGCTCGCGATTGCCCCAGAGGCAGTACGGCACCAGCCTGAGCCCGTTGGAGGCGCGCAGCGCCGGGAACTTCTTGTCGCCGATGGCGAACTCCTCCTCCGCGAAGGTCGCATCCGCCGGCAGCCTGGCGTCCAGCAGCCCGCCCGCATTGTCCGCCCCCTCCGCGCAATAAAGGATCGGGCCGCGCTCCACGGCGAGACGCCCGCGGTCGGCCGCCACCTTCTCGTGCGCGCGGATGCGCTTGACCGGCATCGGCAGATCGAGGGCGACCTCGTCGCCCGCCTTTACGCCGGCGATGGCAACATAGCCGTCAGGGCCGGGCGCAACCGCCACCGCCGCGCCGTTGAGCGCGAGGCGCACCTCGGACGCCCTCGACGGCTCGGTCTGCACATAGAGGTCGCTCGGAACCGGCCGGCCCCGCGCCCAGCCCGGGATGCGCACCTTCAGCGTGAACGGCCCCGGCGCGGCGGCCACGGAGAGCTTCGCCTCGCCCTTCCACGGATAGTCGGTCTCCACGGAGAGCCTGACGCCGCCGATCTCGACGCTCCCGGCCATGAAGAGATTCCAGTAGACGGCCTTTCCGTCCGTCGCGTAGGCGAAGGACGGCACCTGCGGCACGAAGCGGACGTCGTTCACCGGGCAGCAGCTGCATTCAAACCACTTCGAGCGCCTGTAGCCGCCCTTCGACGCGAGCGGGTTCGGGTAGAAGAACTCGTCGCCGGAAAGCGAGATCCCGGCCATGCAGCAGTTGTAGAGCGCGCGCTCGAGAACGTCCACGTACTTCGACTCTCCGCTGAGCCTGAACATGCGGTCGTTCCAGAGCACGTTGCCGATCGCCGCGCACGTCTCGAGATAGGTGTTGGTGTTGGGCAGATAGTAGTCGGGCCCGAACGCCTCGCCCCTCGGCTCCGCGCCGATGCCGCCATTGAGGTGCAGCTTCGCGGAGACGACGTTCTCCCAGATCGAGTCGATGGCCGCGAGATACCCGGCGTTCCCCGTAAGCGCCGCGACATCCGCCGCGCCGCAGTAGAGGTACGCCGCGCGCACCGCGTGCCCGATTGCCTTGCGCTGGCGCGTGAACGGGACGTGGTCCTGGAAATAGGCGCCGGGAGAGTTGATCTCCGCGACTTCGCCGTGCGCAGGGTCCTGGCTCATCCATTCCTCCGGCGCCGCAGTCCCCGCCCCGCGGAAGTCTATGAGCGTCTTCGCGAGGTCGAGGTAGCGCCTCTCGCCCGTCGTGCGATAGAGCTTCACCAGCGCCAGCTCGATCTCCTCGTGGCCCGGAGGCGTCTTGAGCTGCGTGCGGGCGGGACCGAAGGTGCGGTCCACGAGGTCGGCGGAGCGGACCGCGACGTCGAGGAAGTTGGTCCGCCCGGTCGCCTCGAACCACGCGACCGCCGCCTCGTACATGTGCCCGGCGTTGTAGAGCTCGTGGCTGAACGGCACGTTGCTCCAGCGCACAGGGCCCATCATCGTGCGGAACCACCGGTTGGAGCCGTGTTCGTACCCGAGCGTCCGCGCGGTGTAGAGGTAGCCGTCCGGCTCCTGCGCCTTCGCGGCCTCGCCGACGAACCAGTCCACGTAGTCGCGCGTCGCGGCGTCCCCTGGATTGGCCGCCACGATGTACGCGGCGCCCTCCATCACCTTGAAGACGTCCGAGTCGTCGAACGGAATGCCGCCGAACACGCCGGAAGCCCGGTTCGCGGCGTTGGTGAAGTTCGCGATCCGCGGCGTCTCGTTGCACTTCGCGAAGCACGTCTTCAGCGTCACGAGCCGGTTGGTCTCGAACCGGTCGAACCAGAAGCCGTGCGTCAGTCGCACCTTGGTCTTGTCAGCGTTCCTGATCGGGTAGTCAGCCGCGCCATGCGCCGCGCCCAGCGCGACCGCAACGCAAACAACACCCCACGCGAACTTCTTTACTCCGTTCATCTGGCACCTCCGGTTGGTTTTTGTGTATGCAAACGAAGTGGCAAGGAAACTATATCAAATGGGAAATTCATGGCGCGAATATTAGCATAATTGTCAGCCAGGGTCAAGAGCGAGACGGGCACAAAACCGCCGCGGAATCGTGCCCAGATGCCTATTGCTGGGGCCGAGACTCTTCCAGCAGCTTGCCGGGGCGGTTGGAGGTGACGGTGTCGGCGCCGCGCTCGACCGCGAGCAGCGCCGACTTGGCGTCGTCCACGGTCCAGACGTTGACATAGTACCCGGCCCGGTGGAAGGCGGCGATGTAGTCCGCGGTGACGATTGCCGGGTCGAACTGGAGCGCGACGCCGGTCGCCTTCGAGCGCCGGACGATCTCCAGCGCCTCCTTGACCGGGCGCGGCGGGTAGTTCTTCCCCCAGCCGCGGCGGCAGGTGACGCCCATCCACGCCTGGAAGTCCGGCATCGCCGCGCGGAGCGCCGCGATGGTCTCCGACCGCGCCGAGGCGAAGACGAGGTTGCGCGGCGTCGCGTTGGTCTGCGACTCGACGAGGCGCCTGATCGCCGGGACGATCTCCGGCCCGGCCTTGACGTCCACCTCGACGAGCCTGCCGTCTCGCGCGAGGGCGAGGATGTCCTCAAAGAGGCTCGGCCGCTCGTTCGCCCACTCCTTCCCCTTCCAGCTGCCGACGTCAAGGTCCTTCACCTCGTCCCAGGTGCAGTCAGCGCAGCGCTTGTCGATGCCGGCGATGCGCTTCAGCGTCGGGTCGTGGAAGCTGAAGACGCGTCCGTCGCGAGTGAGGTAGACGTCGCACTCGAAGCCGAAGCCGCGCTCGACCGCGCGGCGATAGGCGCTCGGGGTGTTCTCGGGCGCGTCTTCGCTCATGCCGCGGTGGGCGAGGAGGCTCTCATGGGAAAGCCCGGCCGACGGCGTCGAAGCGGCGCCGACGGCGGCGAGCAGCCTCGCGTTGGCGGTTCCGTTCTCGGCCAGGCGGATGCCCGGGACGGCGTCCAGTTCCGCGCGGAGGCGTGCCGACAGCTCCGCGTAAAGCCGCCCCTCGTCCAGCGAAAACGAGTTCCACCCTTTTTTCATCAGGCGGACAAAGCGGGTGAAGTCGATGGAGAACGCCCACGCCCTGACGTTGCGCAGGCGCTCGGCGCCGTCGGCCGCGGCGGCCGCGAGCGCGGCGCGGCGACGCACCTCGGCGGCGGCGAAGTAGTCCTCGCCGAGCGCGGCGAGCCGGCATCCGTCGTAGATCGAAAGCGGGACGTCCGGACGCGCGGCGTAGCGCGCGACGGCGTCCTCGTAGTCGGCGCGGACGATGGACGCGGCCCGGCCGTAGAAGCCGCCGAAGAAGTCGTCGAGGAGCGGGCCGAGCGGCTGGTCCGGATTCCACATCAGCTCGGCGAGGAGCCACGCCTTCAGCTCGGCGAAGTGGGCGTGGGAGCCCTGGTAGTCGCCCTGCTCGAACATCATCTTCACGCCGTGGTCGCGGAAGAACCTGAGGTTCTCCTGCAGCACGCCGCCGTTCGGGAACACCTGGGGATAGGAGCTGAAGCAGGTGGTGTAGTCCCAGAGGTAGAGAGCGTCGGTCTGGGCGGCCCAGCCGTCGATGTCGCGGCGGAAGGACTCGTTCTCGGGGTATGCGCCGTCGGCGATGGGGTGGGCGAAGTCGCACTCGATGGTGCAGAGGCAGGGGACGACGTTGCGCCTCAGGCGCGTCTTCTTCGGCGGGCGGCGGGTGTACTGGTAGGCGAGGGTCTCGATCAGCACGCCGGGGAACTCGCGCTCGACCGCCTCGGCTACGGCGTTGACGAAGCGGACCATCGTGCCGGCGCGCGACTCCTCCTCGGCGTCGACCGCGGCGCAGCGCGGGCACTCGCAGCCGTTGAACCAGTCGTTCTGGCTCACCCCGTAGAACTTCGCCCCCGGGTCGGCGCGGATGCGCTCCAGAACGTTCGACACTACGATCGCGAGGACGTCCGGGTTGGTGAGGCAGAGCTGGGTGCGCTCCTTCAGCCTCCTGCCGCCGACCATGGAGAAGTACTCGGGGTGGGCGTCGAAGTACTGCTCGGGCGGCAGCAGCGTGTTGAAGGTGTGGCAGCTCGAAAGCCCACCGCCGAAGCGGTAGGAGTCGCCGCCGTACTTCGCCGCGGCGGACCTGGCGTGGCTGAAGCCGTTCATGCGGAGGCGCGCGGCGAAGTCGGGGTGGGCGATAACGTCCGACCAGAGGCACTGGCGCATCTCGAACGCGGGGAGCTGGACTTCGTCGAGTCCGGCGGGGACCTCCAGCCGCGCCTTCTTCGGCACCGATTCGCACTGGCTCGAGTACCACCTCACGCCGCCGAAGCGTTCCAGCGCCTCGTAGACGCCGTAGAGGCAGCCGCGGGCAGCCGAGGCAACGACGAGCAGGTCGGAGCCGTCCCTGGAGACGAGGCGGAAGCCGTCCTCGCCGAGACCGTCAGCGTCCGCGGCGGTTTCGATGCGCAGGCGGCGGACGGCGTTGGTGGCGGCGGAGGCGCGTACCACCTCGACCCGGCCGCCGGCGATGCGCTCGTGGTAGGCGGCGAACTCGGCGGCGGCGTAGAGCTGGCTCTCGCTCGCGTCGTCCGGCACCACCGCCTCGGCGAACGGCGCGGGGCGGACGCCGGCCGCCGCGGAAAGCGCCGCGGCGGCGAAGGCGACGATGAATGCCGAACGCATCACAGCGAGCGCGGCAGTTCCTCGAGCGAGTAGCACTCGATCGTGTCGCCGGTCTGGAAGCCCTCGTAGCCGGCGAAGCACACGCCGCACTCCTGCTGGCCGGTGACCTCCTTGACCTCGTCCTTGAAGTGGCGCAGGGTCTGCACCTTGCCGTCCCACACCTTCTCGCCGTTGCGCAGGATGCGGTACTTCTCCTTGGCGACGAGGCGGCCGTCGAGCATCTGGGAGCCGGCGATCTTGCCGAGCTTGCCGATGTCGTAGATGGCCTTGATCTCGGCGTGGCCGAGCACGACCTCCTTGTACTCCGGCGGCAGCAGGTCGAGCATGCAGCTCTTGACGTGGTCGATGAGCTCGTAGATGATGCGGAAGGAGTTGATCCTGACGCCGTCGTGGCGGGCCTGGTTCTGCACGCCCGCGTCGTTGCCGATGTCGAAGCCGACAATCACCGCCTTGCCGGCGGCGGCGGACTTGACGTCGGTGAGCGAGACGTTGCCTGTGCCGGTGCCGATGACGCTGAGCGAGACCTTGTCGGACTTGATCTCGTTGAGCGCCTGGACGATCGCCTCGAGCGAGCCCTGGGTGTCGGACTTGACGATGACGTTGAGCTCGCGCTGGCCCTCCGCCGCCATCGCGCTCATGAGCGCGTCGAGGGTGACGGTCTTGGAGTTGGCGAGCGCCTCCTCCTTCTTCTCCTGCGCCGTCTGCTCGGCGAGGGTGCGCGCGCGCTTCTCGTCGAGCATCACGCGGAACTCGGCGCCGGCCTCGGGGACGCCCGAGAGGCCCGTGCACTTGACCGGCGTCGCCGGCGGCGCCTCCTTGACGCGGCGGCCGCGGTCGTCGATGAGCGCGCGCACCTTGCCGAAGTGCTCGCCGATGAGGATGGCGTCGCCCACCTTGAGCGTGCCGCCGGTGACGAGCAGCGTGGCGCAGGGGCCGAGGCCCTGCTGCAGCTCGGACTCGATCACGAAGCCGTTTGCGCGGCGGTTGGGGTTGGCCTGGAGCTCCAGCACCTCGGCCTGGACGAGGATATTCTCTAAGAGCGCGTCCACGCCCTCGCCGGAGACGCCGGAGACCGGACAGCAGATGATGTCGCCGCCCCAGTCCTCGGGCGTGAGGCCGCGCTTCTGCAGCTGCTGCTTGACGCGGTCGACGTTGGCGGTGGGCTTGTCGCACTTGGTGATCGCCACCATGATCTGGACGCCGGCCTGGCGGCAGACCTTGATGCACTCCTCGGTCTGGGGCATGATGCCGTCGTCCGCCGCGATGATGAGGACGGCGATGTCGGTGATCTGGGCGCCGCGCGCGCGCATCGCACTGAAGGCGGCGTGGCCGGGGGTGTCGAGGAAGGTGATCTTGCGCCCGGCGACGTCCACCTGGTAGGCGGAGATCTGCTGGGTGATGCCGCCGGCCTCGCCCGCGGCGACGCGCTCCTTGCGGATGTAGTCCATCAGCGTGGTCTTGCCGTGGTCGACGTGGCCGAGGAAGGTGATCACCGGCGCGCGCGGGCGCAGCGTCTCGGGCGGATCCTCGGGGATGAGGTCGTCCGCGTCGATCGCCTTCAGGACCGGCTTCGCGGCCGCCTTGTCGCGCGCGTGCTCGATCGTCACCTTGAAGCCGTACTTCTCGGCCACCTTGGTGGCGACGTCTGGCTCGACGCGCTGGTTGATGGAGGCGAGGATCTTCAGCCCCATCAGGTCGGCGATGAGCCGGTTGGGCTTGATGTTCAGCTTGGCGGCGAGGTCCTTCACGATCACCGCGCCGCGGATGGAGATCTCGCGGTTGGTCTCGTCCACCGAGATCCTGCCGCC
>CACXRO010000069.1 GCA_902770045.1 uncultured bacterium | reverse complement strand
CGGCGCGGCAGATTCCAGCTCTCCAGCCGTTCGAGTTCGCAAAGCCCCACCGCGCTCTGGATCTCGGTCAGCCGCGCGTTGTAGCCGACGCGGTCGTACTCCTTCGGCGCGCTTCCCACCTTCCAGCCGTGGTCGCGCAGCGACTCCACCGCGCGCGCCGTATTCGCCGAGCGGCAGACCACCATGCCGCCCTCGCCGGCGGTGGTGATGTGCTTCGACTGGCAGAAGGAGAAGCAGCCGGCGTCGCCAAGCGTACCGACCTTGCGGCCGCGGTATTCGCCGCCAAGGCACTGGGCGCAGTCCTCGACCACGAAAATGCCGCGCTTCCGCGCAAGCGCGAGGATTGGCGCCATATCGGCGACCTGCCCGTAGAGGTGCACCACCACGACGGCCCTGGTGCGCGGGGTGAGCGCCGCCGCGATCGTGCGCGCGCTGAGCATGTGGTCGGGCCCGACGTCCGCGAAGACTGGGCGCGCGCCGGCGTTGGAGACGGCGGTCGCGCTGGCGCGGAAGGAATACGGCGTCACCACCACGTCGTCGCCGCGTCCGACGCCCAGCGCCTCGAGCGCGAGGTGGAGCGCGGCGGTGCCGGATGACACCGCGAGCGCGCGCTTCGCGCCGAGCCACTTCGCAAACGCCGCCTCGAACTCGCGGCCGCGATTGCCGGTCCAGTAATTGACGCGGCCCGAGCGCAGCACCTTCAGCGCCTCGCGCTCCGCCTTCGCCGAGAACCGCGGCCAGGCCATCCTGTCCATTTCATCGCCCATGCGCGTATTATACCAAAATTCGTGGCTCGCCTGCCCGACTTGGCGCGCAGCGCGTAGGCGGGTGACCTTTCAACTTTTCAACCTTTCAACTTTTCAACCGGCGAAGCCCAACCACCCAACCACCTAACCACGATTATGGTATAATACGCCCAGCAATGGATGCCGCTGCCTTCATAGCGAACCCCACCTGGGAAACCGTGGTCCCGCCGCGCCGCGCGCCGGGACCGCCGCGCCATCTGCCCGCGCACGAGGACTGCTCGCCGCTCGACGTGGAGGCGACGCAGGCGCACCTCCGCGCCGGCGGCACCCTGGGCGCGCGCGAGGGCTACGAGGAGCGCCCCGGACAGATTGACATGTGCGGCGCCGTCGCCGCCGCGTTCAACGCCCGCGAGCATCTGATGGTCGAGGCGGGCACCGGCGTCGGCAAGTCCCTTGCCTACCTGGTGCCGGCCGTCCTCTGGTCCTGGAAGAACGACACCCCGGTCGTCGTCTCCACCGCCACCCGCAACCTGCAGGGACAGCTCATCAACTCCGACATCCCCAGGGCCGTCTCGGTGCTCGGCGATGACGCCTCCGCCTTCAAGGTCGCCCTGCTCAAGGGCAGGTCCAACTACGCCTGCCTCAAGTCCGTGGCGGATTTCTTCTCGCCCGGCTACTGGACGATGTCCGACGACGAGCAGCGGCTCCTGCCGGGCTTCATCGAGTGGCTCTCGTCCACGCCCGACGGCGACCTCGACACCTACGACGGCATCAGCCGTGCGCTCCTCTCGCGTCCCGGCGACGAATGCACCGGCCGCAGGTGTCCGTACTACGGACGCTGCTTCGTCCAGAAGGCGCGCCAGAACGCCGCCGAGGCGCACCTCGTGGTCGTCAACCACGCGCTCGTCCTGGCCGAGGCCACCTCGCCCGGCAGCGGCATCCTGCCGGCCTACGGACGGCTCGTGCTCGACGAGGCCCACAACCTCGAGTCGATCGCCACCGAAGCCCTCAGTTCCGAGTTCTCGCTGCCCGAGCTCAACCGCATTCTCCGCCGCCTCAAGCGACACCGCAAGGAGTTTTCGCGCGACGCCGACGCCGTTGCCTCCGCCGCGGGGAGATTTCTCTCCTTCCTCGGCAAGCTGCTGCCGCCGAAGACCGAACTCCGCCGCTATGGGCGCACCCGCCTCTACTGGGAGGACACCGCCCGCCTCGCCGAGCTCCAGGGCGCGTTCGAGTCCGCGCTCATCGGCCTCGTCCACCGCCTCCACGACTTCGCCAACGCCGCGGACGAGCGCGACGCCGACCTCGCCACCATCCTCTCCGCCGATGCCGACCGCCTGCTCGCCTTCGCGAACGAGGCCGCGTTCGTCGTCGCCGGCGAAAAGGAGGACGACTACGTCTACTGGGTCGAACGCGTGCGCGTCGACCGCCGCCGCGGCCACGTCCGCCTCGTCGCCGCGCCGCTCTCGGTGGCGAAGGAGCTCGCGGACATCCTCTACGGCCGCAAGGACTCCGCCATCCTCTGCTCCGCCACGCTCCGCGTCGGCAGCGACTTCCGCTACATGGCGCGGCGCCTCGGCGCGGAGGAGCGCTTCCGCTTCCTCACCGCCACCAGTCCCTTCGACTACTTCCGCCAGGCGCTGGTGCTGGCGCCGGACTTCCTGCCCGACCCCGCCGCCGACCAGGGCGCCTGCGTCCCCGCGCTTGCGCGCACCCTCGCGCGCGTCTGCGCCGCCACCCAGGGCCGCGCGCTCGTCCTCTTCACCAGCTATGAGATGATGAACGCCGTCGCCGCCGCCGCGTCCGAGCCCTTCGCCGAGGCTTCGCTCAACCTCCTGGTGCAGGGCGAGGGAAGATCCCGCGAGGCGCTGACGCGCGCGCTGAAGGAAGGCGAGCGCACCGTGCTCTTCGGCGCCCAGTCGTTCTGGGAGGGAGTGGACGTCGCCGGCGAGGCGCTTTCGTGCGTGGTCATCACCCGGCTCCCCTTCGCGCAGGTCGGAGACCCGATTGCCGAGGCGCGCTCCGAGAAGGTGCAGCGCGAGGGCGGCAGCCCCTTCCGCGACTACGCGCTGCCCGAGGCGGTGATCCGCTTCCGCCAGGGCTTCGGGCGGCTGATCCGCACCAAGTCCGACCGCGGCGTCGTGGTCGTCACCGACCCTCGGATCGTCACCAAGAACTACGGGGCCGTTTTCCGCAAGTCCATCCCGGCCACGATCCACACCGTGACCGAGGAGCCGGAGCTCCTCGGCCGCATCGCCGACTTCTGAAGCCCACGGGCGAACTGCAGAAGCTGGGGTTTGGAGTGGTCTGCGGTCAATTATCTGCCTGGCGTGGTAGCCGTTCCGGCGGACGAGCCGTTGGCGTTGTAGAAGTAAGTCGTGTTGCCAACCCTTGTGGATCTGCCAGCGGACGAACCATTCGCATTGTAGTAGTAGGTCGTGTTGCCGACCGTGGTAGCTCGCCCTGCCGACGAGCCGTTGGCGTTGCGGTAGTACGTGGTGCCGCCAGCCGTAGTAGCCGATCCAGCCGACGAGCCGTTGGCGTTGTTGTAGTAGGTCGTGTTGCCGACCGTGGTTGCCCGCCCAGCCGACGAGCCGTTGGCGTTGCGGTAGTACGTGGTGCCGCCCGCCGTAGTAGCCGACCCGACCGACGAGCCGTTGGCGTTGCAGTAGTAGGTCGTGCCGGATCGTCCTTGCGGCCGTTGCGACGCCCCCTGCGCCACCGCCGCGCTCGCCAACCCAACGGCGACAATGGCCACCGCAACTTGAATGACTGCTTTCCGCTTCATGTTATTCGTCTCCCTTCATTGCTCACAGGGCCCGTCCCCTTCAAGTTTACAGGCGTATTATACCATATCCGCACCCCTGCCAGGGCATCCGCGTTGCGGACGACCTTTGGTCGGGGGATATGCGCAAACTGCCGCGAAATCCAGCCACATTCCTCCAAGCATATACAGTAAAACATATACAGAAGGGTCTGACCCTTTTGTCACTCTTTGTGGCCGAAATTACCGCTTCCTCTTTGGCGGAGGTGGCAGCTGATAGACATCGCTGCCTTCGACATCGAGTGCGCCAGTATCGGAAGCGTTGAGCGGGGATATGACTTTGCGGCCGGTCTTGCGCTCAATCTCGAGCCTGGCGTTCTTCGCCACGCTGCCGCCGCTCGCGGCAACCTTGTGATGCTCAACCATGTTGCGCGGCAAGGTCGAGGCGGAGATCTCCCGCGTCGATTCCTCGGCCAGCATGCTCAAGATCAGCTCCATGTTCGTCATGTTGTCGCGGAGATTCTGCTTCTTGAGCCCCTTGAACCGCTTGTACTCTCCGGCGGTCATGCCAGCCCAGGTCTTGTAGATCGTATTCGTGAGCTTTGCGTAATCACTCTCGTCGTTCAGGCCGCGAGCCTTCCATTCGTCGGTAAGGTCCTTTCGTATCTCGATCGACTTGATGCGCCGGGCAATCCACTTCTCCGAATATCCAAGCCGACGATAGTCCGCCAACGCCTGCTGGATGGAAAGTTCCGGATCCTGAAACTGGTCAAGACGTTCCGAGGCAACCCGCGCCATCCACATCTTGAACGGCTCGGCCTTCGGCGACGGTATCGACTGGATGAGACGGAACAACTGCTCCTGGTCGGCAACATCGGTTTTGCGCATCTTGCCGTCGGCAGCCATCAATTTCAAAGCGTGACAACTTGTCACGGTTTGGTTTCCTTCTTCTTTCAATCTCTGTTTCAGCTTGCGCCAATAAGCATGCGGGTCTATGCTGTCGGTAAGCACAGCTATCACATCCACGACGGAAAAGTACCACTTTTCCGCCTTGTCGTCCCATACGGTGCGAATCTTCCGCTCGCCGAAGATCTTCGTCACTTCATGCTTTGGCATCGTTTTCCTATCCTAAAACTTTATGTGTATTATACCATAATTCACAGCTCTCTGCTCGCGTCCATACCGCCGCGAAAACCGCCGCGGATTCTGCCGCGGAGGCAAGGCCTTACACGCCGAGCTCCCGGCTACTCCAGCTTCGACTGCTGGCGGGGGTCGAAGGCATCGCGCAGGCCTTCGCCGACGAGCACCGCGAGGAGCATCACCAGGAAAAGCGCCGCGCCGGGAAACACCACCAGCCACCACGCGCCGCGGAACTGCTGCGCCTGGTTGAGCAGCTCGCCGCACGAAGGCGTCATCGGCGGTAGCCCGAAGCCGAGGAAGTCCAGCGCGGCAAGCGAGCCTATCGCCCCCATCAAAAGGAACGGAAAGAGCGTGATGAGCGGCGTAAGCGCGTTCGGCAGCACATGCGAGAAGATTATCCTCAGGTGCGAAAACCCCAGGGTCTTCGCCGCGTCCACGAACGGCAACGACCTCAGCCGCAGGAACTCCGCGCGCATGTAGTACGAGACCGTGATCCAGTTGAACACCGCGTAGGAGACAAGCAGCACCCCGAACGAGCGCCCGAGCGTGGAGCCGAGGAAGATCATAACGTAGAGGAACGGCAGCGCGCTCCAAATCTCGGTGAAACGCTGGAGCGCGAGGTCGGCCACGCCGCCGAAGTACCCTTCCACCGCGCCGACGACCACGCCGAACACGAGCCCCGAGCCGGCAAGCAGCAGTCCGAAGAGAAGCGCGATGCGAAGTCCGTAGACAACCCGCGCATAGACATCCCTTCCGCCGGCGTCGACGCCGAAGGGATGTCCGGGACAGGGACGGAACGGGAACGCGACCGGCTGCGGCGGCAGCTCCGTCTCCACCGCCTGCGCCGGCTCCTTCGGCTCGAGGAACACCCGCGTGTAGCCGTCGCGCGGCGTCGCGCGCACATGGTAGCCGCCCAGCGCCGCGGAGAGCGCGTCCGCACCGGCAAAGCGCGCGCCGACGGCGCGGCGGATCTCTTCCGGACCCTCGAAGTCGTACACCTCGCCGTCCGCCGCCGCGCTAAAACGCGCCTCGCGCGCGTCGTAGACGCGCACCTTCGCCGGAGAGCGATACGGCTCGAGCGTCTTCGGGTCCACCACCGCCCGCGGATCGCGCGGACAGGTAACCTCGGCCGCAAGGCAGAAGACGAACACCGCCGCGAGCGCGAGGAACGACCACCACGCCCGCCGGTTGCGGCGGAACGCGGCGAGCCGCCGCTTCGTCAATGGGGAGATGAACGCCACTTCCGCTACCTCCTCGCAAAGTCTATTCTGGGGTCGATGAGCATGTAGAGGCAGTCCGAGATCAGGTTGCCGGCGAGCTGGAAGACCGAGGTGAGCGCCAGGAGCGCGAGGAACACCGCGTAGTCGCGGCCGACGAGCGCGTCCCATCCGAGCCGGCCCATGCCGGGGATCTCGAAGATGGTCTCGACGATGATCGAGCCCGCGAAGAGAAGCGAAATCATCGACCCGAACCCGGTCGCCACCGGGATGAGCGCGTTGCGGAAGGCGTGGCACCAGATCGCGCGGCGGCGCGTCGCCCCCTTGGCTATCACCGTGCGCACGTAGTCGGCGGAGATCTGATCGAGGAGCGAGTTCTTCATCAGCAGCGTGAGCATCGCGAAGGATCCCGCCACATAGCACGCGACCGGCAGCGCCATGTGCCAGAGGCGGTCGAGGAAGGCGGTCCAGAGTGACGGCGGGACGTCGAAGTCGCTCGCCACGCCGCCGATGGGGAAAAGGTCCCAGAACCCCTCCACCGTGCCGCAGAAAAGCGTCTTCAAGAGCATCGCGAGCGCGAAGGACGGCACCGAGTAGGCGGTGAAGACGACCACGCTCGAGACCGCGTCAAAGGTGCCGCGGTGTCGCAGCGCCTTGGCGATGCCGAGCGGTATGCAGACGAGGTAGGTGAGGAGGAACGCGGCAAGCCCGAACGAGATCGACACCGGCAACCGCGATTTGATGAGCTCCCACGCGGTGCGGTTGGGGTAGTCGTAGCTCGCGAGCCTCAGCCCCATCCGGTTCACGACCAGCCAGTTCCAGTACTGCTTCCAGATCGGGTCGCGGAAGCCGAACTGCTCCTCCAGCTCCCGTCGGTACTCCTCGGTCACCTGGTGCGCCACCGCCGCGGTCGCGCCCGCCTCGGACTGGCGGTCGCCGCCGCGCATCCGGATGAGCCGCATCTCCACCGGCCCGCCGGGCAGGAAACGCGTCAGCGCGAAGCAGACGAGCGTGATGCCGACGAAGGTCGGCACCGCCAGCACAAGCCGCCGCAGGATGTACTGAATCTGGTTCATCGCGGCAGGGTCATTTCAGCAGCGCGACGGGACGGTGGAGTCCGCCCAGGGTGGAAAGGACCCGGAACGACCCGGTCGCGGGATCGTACCTGAGCGAATGGACCTCGCCCGAGCGCTCCATCGCCGCGAGCGCCAGCGTGTCGGAAAGGAAGATGAAGTCGCGCGGCCAGCTGCCGGGGAGGACGGAGCGCGCCTTGAACGCGAGCGCGCCGGTCTTCGCGTCGAAGCCGAAGGCGACGAGCGACTGCTCGCCGCGGTTGGACGCCACCACCTTGCCGCCGTCGGGCGCAAGCCGCACCGCCGCGGCGAGGTCCTGGTCGGAGCCGCGTCCGTTGCCGCCGCCTTCGAGGAGGTCCTTGCGGTCGAGCGTCGCCGTGAAGCCGCGCGCGGGATCGTAGGCGAGCGTCTCGATCTTGCTGTAGAGCTCGGAGACAAGGAAGGCGAGGCGTCCGCCGGGGTGGAAGACGAGATGGCGCGGACCCGCGCCGGGAAGCGTGGTCCGGAAGCGCCGCGCCGGCGCGTCGACGGGATCGGAGCCGTCGGGCGCGAGCCGGTACTCGACGAGCTCGTCGAGCCCGAGGTCGACGACCTATCCCTTGCCGTCCGGCGACGGCACCGCCTGGTGGCAGTGCGCGGAACCCTGCCGCGGCAGATTGGGTCCGCTGCCGGAATGGACGTGCACCGTCGGCGAACCGAACCTGCCGTCCTTCACCGCCACGCTGCCCGCCTTGCCGGCGACGTATTCGGCGAAGAAGACGCGCGAGCCGTCGGCGGCGACGGAGAGGTGGCAGATGCAGCGCATGCCGAGGTCGAGCCGATCGGTCTCAACGAGCTTTCCGTCCGCGCCGACGGTGAAGGCGACGAGCCCCGAGCGCTCGCAGGAGTAGAGCCGGCGGCGGTCGGGCGACCACGCGAGGTAGATGGCGTTCTTTACCGGATACGCCGACACCGTCTTCAACACGCCGCTCTGGGCGTCCACCTCCGCCGCGAAGATTCCGTTCGTATGCTCCGCGTCGGTATAGCAGCCAATGTACACCATCATCGCCAGCGCTCCTATCATTTTTCTCCTTGTGGTTCCTGCGTAGGACTCCGCCCCTTCTCGAGCACCTTGGCGGCAAGGTCGTCCTTGCCGAGCCGCCGGAGGCAGGCGGCGAAGCCGGCGCGGGCGGCATCGTCGTTCGGATGCACCGCGATCAGGGTCTCGTAGCACTTCATCGCCTGCTGGACCTTGCCCAGCCG
>CACXRO010000068.1 GCA_902770045.1 uncultured bacterium | reverse complement strand
GTTGGTGAGCACGAGGTCGCCGCCTTCAAGCACTTGGATTGCCCTAAACCGATAGTCGGCGTCGATCACGTGCCCGTTCAGGTCGAGCGTGACGGCGTTAGTGACCGTCAGCGTTGCGTCGTCGTTCGTCGCGGCAACGTCGCTTGCGAGCTTGACCATGCCGCCCGCGTCCAGCCGCTTCTGCAGCCGTTCCCACGGCGACAAACACGGCATCAGCGTCTTGCCCGCGATGGCGGCGGGGTCGACGACGCCAGAGTAGGTGGTTGTGCCGTCGGTGAACAGCTGCCCGTCCTTGACGGAGACAGTGCCGTAGCTGGAACGGTAGCTGCTGGCGGTGATGCTGTCGGCGCGATCGCTCCAGCCGATGGTAATATGGTAGGAGGCAAAGATGCCTTCATCATAGCCTATGGCATTGACTCTGCCCCCGTTGATGGTGACTCTGTTATTGGCATGAATGCAGTAGAAGAGACCTGTTGCGGTGACGGCGCCGCTGTTGATGATAACGGAGTAGGCGTAGATACCGCAGTAGCGGCCTGTTGCGCTGACGATGCCGCCGTTGATGGTGAAGGAACTGGCGGAGATTCCATCACTGCCGCTGACAGGCGCGGTGGCGGCGATGCTGCCCGTGCCGTTCGTCTGGCAGTAGATGGTGAGGTTGTAGGAGTTGATGGCGTCGCCGGACGCATTCGTGACGACAAGGGTCGCGCCGTCGCAGAGGATCAAGTGGGCGTAGTCGTCGTTGAAGGTAAGCTTTCCGCTGACGGTGACGTTGGTGGTGACGACATACCAGTTCTCCTCGCCCATTTCGCCATACTCGACGTCGCCGACGGCGTTCGTGATGACGGTGCATCCAAAACATATCTGCACATCACCGTTCTCGTCAACGTAGGGAACCACGAGACCAGATTCCGCCGCCACGGCACCGCCGTCCACAATTGCGCGGTAGTCCAAACCATCCACCGAAAAATAGTGCGTGCCGTCTGGGAGCCAGACGTAGAGCTTGCCGTTCGAGTCCGTCCGCATGTCGTTCTGGCCGTAGCCAGAGTCCGCCGTCGTCAGCCAGCTGATCCGCTGCTCCGTATCGGCAGGCAGTCCAGAGACGGTCACGCAGTGGACGGCCACGTGGTTGGCATTCGTCGCGGCAGGATTGATGCGGCCGTGCTCCGCGTGGACGGAACCGCCGGAGATAATGCACGACGCTTCCTCCGAGTTCGCCATCCCGCCGATGTCCGGGCGGTTGTCCACGGTGCTGCTGGCGTACACCGTGCCGCCGGAAATCGTGATGTTGCCGCCGTGGCCTTGGTAGCCGCCGCCGATGCCCGACTGCCGCCCTTGGGCGTTGACGACACCGCCGGAAATCGTGATCGTGCCGCCATTGCCGCCCGTGCCACCACCGATGCCCGCGCCGCTGTTTCTGGACAACGCCGTGATCGTTCCGCCACGGATTTCGATCGTCCCCGCGTTCTGGACGTAGCCGCCGCCGATGCCCGCCCCGCCCCCATTCCCGCTGGCCGTGCCAGCGGTGGCCGAGAGCGAACCCTCGCCGCCGATGGTCGCCGACGCCCCTTCCGGCACTTCGAGCGCGGCACGGCCGGTCTGGAGACCGCTGTTTCCGTCGGAGGTCTTGAGGGTGTTTGATCCTATGAGCGAGAAGTCCACGCTAGCCCCGCTCGCTACGCGGAAGGCGATGCAATCCTCGTAGGCGGAAGCGTCGATCATGGCGTTCGAGAGTATCACCTGGGCGCTCGTGGTCGCCTCGATGCCGTAGCCGCTGGCCGTGCTGCCGCTTACCGTGAACGGCCCGGCGTTTGTTAGATAGACAGTGTGCGCCCCGTCCGAATACCAACCGGGGCCTGAGGGGAATCCCACGTCCCGCCCGTTGACGGTCAGCCCCGTCATCACGTACGCGGTGACGGTTACGTCGGCGGCGGGCAAGGTGAGGCTGTCGCCGTCAAGGATGCCGGCGCTCGCGACGTAGCCGCAGGTGGCGCCGGCGGGCAGCTCGCCGGTGTAGGAGAGAGTGACGACGCTCCCCTCGACGTAGTAGTTGGTGCCGTCGTGGGCGACGGCGCTCGTGCCGGCGACCGCGATGTCGTTGCCGCCGACGGTGAACACGGGAAGCGCGCCCGCGACGTCGCCGTCGCCGGTGCCGACGCCGATGGCGTTCGCCGTGCCGGCCACGGTGCAGGCGTGGTAGTAGTTGGCGGCGAGGGTGGCGTTGTTGTTGTAGCCGACGATGGCGCCGGATTTTTCGACATCGGGCAAAGCTACGTCGAGGACGAAGCAGTTGCTGACTTCGCCGCGGTAGGCTTCTCCGACGATTCCGCCGACGCTACTGGAACCAGTGATGCGGGCATCGGCAAGGGTGACGTTCCTCACGGTTCCATCGTAAGTCCTGCCGAAGAGTCCTTGCTTGCCGTCGACCGTGCCAGACCCGCTCTTGTAGATGCGAATACCGCTCACGGTGTAGCCCCGGCCGTCGAAGACGCCCTTGAAGCACCCGACGGACCCGCCGATGGCGGTGTAGTTGTTCTCGGTGCTGGTAGAGTCGTTCCAGGCGGTCGTGTAGGCATAGGTGATGTTGGTGCCGAGGACGAAATATGTGTTCTGAAATTCGTCGCCGGCATTCACCTGCGCGGCAAGCAGGTCGAGTTGGCTGGGATATATGATGACATACGGATCGACGCTGGTGCCGGTTCCGGCCCAGGGGATGGTGTCCCAGTGTGCGACATAGCTGCGGTCGCCGTGCGATCCAGCCGGGATGGTTACGGAGTTGGTGGGACTGGTGATGCCGGTTCCCGTCCAGCCAACAAAGTTGTAGCCAGTGCGAACCGGGTTCGCGAGGGTGATGCCGTCGCTCTCGTAGGTGTAGGTCGTCGGGTTGGACGCGCTGCCGCCGGGAAGCGCGCCGCCGGCGAGGTCGTAGGAGATGGTATAGACGTAGGAGCCTGTCAGCGAGGCAAGATTGCTCTGGTTGAGGGCGCCGGAGCCGGCCAGCTCATTGCCGGCAAGGTCCTTGATGGTGCCGCTCCAGCTGGTGATGTTGAGGTTGCCGGAGGCGGAGGCGGAGATCTTGCCCTTGAAGGTGAGGACATTCGAGCCGCTGCCGGAGTTGTGGCTGAGCGTGCCCCAAGTAGTCGTGAGCGACGCAGAGGAGCAGGTGACAGGTTCGTTGAACGCCACGGAGACGTAGAGGTCGTTGCCGCGGGCGTGGACGCCGGGCGCGGCGGCGGCGGATGCGGTAAGCTTGACGGGGGAGGCGGTATCGACAAGGGCGAGACGGACCTTCAGGTTCTTGAAGTCCCAGGTGTCGCCGCCAGAGCCGGCCGCGTCGAAGCGGATGTTCAGGTTGTTGACCGAGGTTGCAAGGACAAGCGAGCCCGAGGTGCTGGTCCGGTAGGACGGGGTGTTGTTCCTGAACTTCTGCTCGTAGAGGTGGCTGTTGTCGTAGTCGAACTCGTAATGGCTGACGCCGGCGGAGGTTTCGGCGGCCTTGTCGACGTAGTCGTAGCGGTGCGGGAAGAACTGGTAGTGGTCGTCCTCCATCACGCTGCCGCTGGGAGTGTAGCTCAGGATGAAGCACGCCTTGTAGATCGAAGTGGACGGCGTATCCACCGCGCCGTTCGGGTCGTTGCCGTCGTAGGTCGTGGCGTTGTCGGCGAGGATCTGGATGTACTGGTAGCCGTCCTGCTCCTCCTTCTGCGTGAAGTAGACGGTGGCGTACATCTTGCAGCCAATGCCGTCGAGGAAGGTGCGCAGGTCGGCGTTGTTGCCGTAGAGGCTGCCGGTGCCGACCGTGTGGACGGCCTGATTGTAGCCGCCGTCCGTCACCTGCCGGTAGGAGCTGGGGCCGTAGGTCACGTCGAGGTACTTGTTGCCGGAGCCGGACGCAATGGAGCCGCCGCTGGTGAAGTACACGAGGTCGGTGACTTCCCGGTTCAGGTAGGTGGTTGAGAGCTGCGTGCCGGTGGTGATGCTGCGCACCGCGTTAGTGATCGGGAAGCCGCCAATGTCCGTGATCTCAAAGC
Organism: uncultured bacterium; assembly: GCA_902770045.1. Taxonomy (GTDB): domain Bacteria; phylum Verrucomicrobiota; class Kiritimatiellia; order RFP12; family UBA1067; genus UBA1067. Next base: position 21,219 of record CACXRO010000068.1, on the reverse strand, counting down.
GGTAGGAGCGCGAGGCGCCGGTCTGGTACCTGTAGGCGGCGGTGGACGGCGTCGTCACCGTGACGTAGTTGGTGATGGCCGTCTGGTCGGCGGCAAACGCGAGCGTGCCGTAATTGGCGGTGTAGTGCTGGCCGGCGTAGGCGCTCAGCGACACGGTGCGGTAGCGCACGGTCTCGGCGTAGTTCGTCCCCTCTCCCGAGCGCGAGACGATGAACTGGTTGCCTGAGCCCGCGATGCTGAACGTGGACGAGGCCGCCGCCGCGAAGATGGCGAGCGAAAACGCGGCGCAGACTCCAGCCGAAACTATGGATCTAATACTCATGTGGCTATTTTAGCTTTAAATATGTGTATTATACCATTTTTCACCGCTCATGGTCTGCGGCTACAGGGTTTGACATGATTGCCACAGTAGCGGGAGTTTATGTCGCTCCTGGCACCACCGTCGGGCAGTTGAACCGCGAATTATGGTATAATACGCCCATGGACATGATAGAGACACTCGGCAAGGCGGGGATCATCCCCGTCATCGTGATAGAAAGGGAAGAGCAGGCGGTTCCGCTCGCCAAGGCGCTGGTCGGCGGCGGTCTGCCGGTTCTGGAGGTGACCTTCCGCACCGCCGCGGCGCCGGCGGCGATCGAGGCGATCCGCCGCGAAGTGCCGGAAGCCGTCGTCGGCGCGGGAACGCTGCTCGACGAAAACATGGTGCGGCGCGCGAAGGCGGCCGGCGCGGTCTTCGGCGTGGCGCCGGGCTTCGACCCGGCGGTCGTCGCGGCGGCGAAGGCGGAGAACCTGCCGTTCTGCCCCGGCATCGCCACCGCGAGCGAGCTCAGCCAGGCGCTCACCGCCGGCTGCCGGATGGTGAAGTTCTTCCCGGCCGAGGCCGCGGGCGGGGTGAAGATGATCAAGAACCTGCTCGGCGCCTTCCGCTTCACCGGCGTCAAGTTCATGCCCACCGGCGGAGTCAAGCCGGACAACGTCGGCGACTACCTCGCCGTCCCGGAGATCGTCTGCTGCGGCGGCACCTGGCTGGTGCCGAAGGACGCGCTGGCGGCGGGCGACTGGGCCGCGATCGGCAAGCTCGCCGCCGAGGCCGCGGCAATCGTGGCGCGCCTGCGCGGCTGAGCCATGGAGTTCTGCGGACACGACTTCGCCGACGCGGCGCTGCTCGCCGAGGCGCTTACCACGCCGTCGTGCAGGATGGCGGACGCCGCCGTGCGCGACAACCAGCGTCTCGAGTTCCTCGGCGACGCGGTCCTCGGCATGATCGCGGCGGAGCGGCTCTACGCCGCAATGCCGGGCGAGAACGAGGGCTCGCTCACCGTGCGCCGCACCCGGATGGTCTCCACCGCTGCGCTCGCCGCCGCCGCCGCACGCGCTGGAATCGCCGCGCACCTGAAGGTCGGCCGCGGCGCGCCGCCGGTCGCGGAAGGGTCCAAGACCCTCGCCGACGCGGTCGAGGCGGTCATCGGCGCGGCGTACCTCGACGGCGGGATTGACGCGGCGCGCGAGGTGTTCGCGTCGCTTGGCCTCGGCGAGGAGTCCGCGGCGGCCGAGTGGGGCGGCAACCCCAAGGGAGAGCTGCAGGTGCGTGCGCAGGCGATGAAGCCGCCGCGCCGTCCCGAGTACACGCTCGTTTCGGTGGCGGGGAAGTCCCACGAGCCGGTCTTCACCTCGCGCGTGAGGGTCGAGGGCATGGGCGAGGCCGAGGCGTCCGCCCGCACCCACAAGGAGGCGGAGGCCGCCGCCGCCGCCAAGCTCCTGAAATCCCTCGCCCCTTGATTCTGCGGCGGGATTATGGTATAATACCCACAATTTCCCTCAAAAAGGTGGGAAAAACACAAGGAGAAACTACAAAATGGTCAGTTACAAGAAGCTGGGCCTCGTGAACACCAAGAAGATGTTCGCCAAGGCGGTCAAGGGCGGTTATGCCATTCCGGCGTTCAACTTCAACACGATGGAGCAGATGCAGGCCATCATCCAGGCCGCGGTCGAGACGAAGTCTCCCGTCATCATGCAGGTCTCCAAGGGCGCGCGCAAGTACGCGAACCCCACGATTCTCCGCTATATGGCCGAGGGCGCGGTGCAGTACGCCAAGGAGCTTGGCTGCAAGAAGCCGCAGATCGTCCTCCACCTCGACCACGGCGACAGCTTCGAGACCTGCAAGAGCTGCATCGACTCGGGCTTCTCGTCGGTGATGATCGACGGCAGCTCCCTTCCTTTCAAGGAGAACATCAAGCTCACCAAGAAGGTCGTCAACTACGCGCACAAGCCGTCAACTACGCGCACAAGCACGACGTGACGGTCGAGGCCGAGCTCGGCGTCCTCGCCGGCGTCGAGGACGAGGTCCAGGCCGAGGAGAGCCACTACACCAAGCCCGAGGAAGTGATTGAGTTCGCGACCAAGACCGGCTGCGACTCGCTCGCCATCTCCATCGGCACTTCGCACGGCGCCTACAAGTTCAAGCCCGAGCAGTGCACGCGCGACAAGAAGACCGGCAAGCTCATCCCGCCGCCGCTGGCGTTCGACGTCCTCAAGGCCGTCGAGAAGAAGCTTCCCGGCTTCCCGATCGTCCTCCACGGCTCGTCTTCGGTGCCGCAGGAGCACGTCGACACGATCAACAAGTTCGGCGGCAAGCTGCCCGACGCGGTCGGCATCCCCGAGGAGCAGCTCCGCAAGGCGGCGAAGAGCGCGGTCTGCAAGATCAACATCGACTCCGACTCGCGCCTCGCGATGACCGCGGCGATCCGCAAGCACTTCGCGGAGCATCCCGAGCACTTCGACCCGCGCCAGTACCTCACTCCTGCGCGCGAGGCGATGAAGGAGCTCTACGTCCACAAGATCGTCAAGGTCCTCGGCTCCAACGGAAAGCTCTAATACCATGGCAAAGGCGGCAGGCAAGTCTGCGTATGCGCAGGCCGGCGTCGACATCGACGTCAAGATGAACGCGGTCGGCTCCATCAAGCAGATGGTCGCCGCCACCAAGACCGCGAACGTGCTCGGCGGAATCGGCGCGTTCGGCGGTCTCTTCAAGGTCCCGGCGGGGCGCGACCAGGTGCTGGTCGCCTCCACCGACGGCGTTGGCACCAAGCTCAAGGTCGCGGCGATGACCGGCCGTCACGACACGGTCGGCCAGGACATCGTCAACCACTGCGTGAACGACATCCTGGTGCAGGGCGCGAAGCCGCTGTTCTTCATGGACTACGTCGGCACGGCGAAGGTCGACCCCGAGGTGTTCAAGAGCGTCGTATCCGGCCTGTGCAAGGCGTGCAAGGAGAACCACATGGCGCTCCTCGGCGGCGAGACGGCGGAGATGCCCGGCATCTACCCGGCCGGCGAGTACGACCTCGTCGGCACAATCGTCGGCTGCGTCGAGAAGTCCAAGATCATCACCGGCAAGTCGATCCGCGCCGGCGACATAATCGTCGGCCTCCACTCGGGCGGGCTCCAGACGAACGGCTACTCGCTCGCGCGCAAGGTGATCTTCGACCACTGCCAGATGTCGTGGAAGGACAAGCTCCCCGGCACCAACCAGACCTTCGGCGACGCGCTCCTCGCCGTCCACAGGAGCTTCCTCAAGCCCGTCTCGGCGCTGCTGGCCAACAAGGTGAACATCACCGGCATGGCCCACATCACCGGCGGCGGGTTCCAGGACAACATCCCGCGCGTGCTGCCGAACGTGGTCAACGCCGAGATCGACCGCGCCTCCTGGGAGGTGCCGACGATCTTCAAGTTCATCCAGAACCAGGGCCGCGTCGACCGCGACGAGATGTACCGCGTCTTCAACATGGGCATCGGCTACGTGCTGATCGTCCCCAAGCGCGACCTCATGCGCACGGAGAAGATCCTCCGGGCGAACCGCCAGCCCTACTCGATCATCGGCGTCACCCGCAAGGGCACCGGCGTCGTGACCTACAAGAACTGATTCCAGGGGGCGAAGATGGAAATTGCCCGCGACATCATCTACGTCGGCGTCGACGACCACGACATCGACCTCTTCGAGGGCCAGTATGTCGTCCCGCGCGGGATGGCCTACAACTCCTATGCCGTCGTCGACGGCAAGACGCTCGTCTTCGACACCGTGGACGCGCGCTTCGGCGACGCGTGGCTCGCCAACGTGCGCGCCGCGCTCGGCGGCCGCCCGGCCGACTACCTCGTGGTGCAGCACATGGAGCCGGACCACAGCGCGAACATCGCGCGCTTCGCCGCGGAATACCCGGAGGCGAAGATCGTGGCGAGCGCCCAGGCCTTCGTGATGATGCGCCAGTTCTACGGCGACGACTTCGCCGCGCGGCGCATCGTGGTCAAGGAGGGCGACACGCTCTCCACCGGCACGCACGAGTTCGCCTTCGTCGCCGCCCCGATGGTCCACTGGCCCGAGGTGATCGTCACCTACGACAAGGCGTCCGGCACGCTCTTCTCGGCGGACGGCTTCGGCAAGTTCGGCGCCAACGACGTCGAGGACCCGGAAGGGTGGGACTGCGAGGCGCGGCGCTACTACTTCGGCATCGTCGGCAAGTACGGCGCGCAGGTGCAGGCGCTCCTTAAGAAGGCCGCGGCGCTCAAGATCGACCGCATCTGCCCGCTGCACGGGCCGGTGCTGGCGACGGCGGACGAGGTCGCCCACGCGGTGAAGCAGTACGACACCTGGTCGAGCTACTCGGTGGAGTCGCCCGGCGTCTGCATCGCCTACACCTCCGTCTACGGCCACACCAAGGCCGCGGTGATGAAGCTCAAGGAGCTGCTCCTCGAGCGCGGCTGCCCCAAGGTCGCCGTCGCCGACCTCGCGCGCGACGACGTGCCCGAGACGGTCGAGGACGCGTTCCGCTACGGCAAGCTCGTCCTCGCCACCACCACCTACAACGCCGACATCTTCCCCTGGATGCGCCACTTCATCGACCACCTGACGGAGCGCAACTACCAGCGCCGCACCGTCGGTTTCGTCGAGAACGGCTCCTGGGCGCCCGCGGCGGCGCGGGTCATGCGCGGGATGTTCGAGGCCGCGAAGTCGAAGGACATCGCCTTCTGCGAAAACGTGGTGACCATCCGCTCGGCGCTCGACGCGGCGTCCGAGGCGAAGCTCGCGGCGCTGGCCGACGAACTCATGAGCTGAGGAATTGCGCCGTGGCAGTGAAGATATCGCTCGTCACGGTCTGCCGCAACGCGGCGGGGACGATCAGGCGGACGCTCGAGTCCGCCGACGCCCAGCGCGGCGTCGAGCTCGAGCACATCGTCGTCGACGGCGCGTCCAGCGACGGCACGGTCGACGAGCTCCGCGCGTTCCGTCCCGTCCATTCGCGCTTCTCCTTCGTCTCCGAGCCCGACCGCGGCCTCTACGACGCGATCAACAAGGGAATCGCGCGTGCCACCGGCGAGGTGGTGGGGCTGCTGCACGCCGACGACGAGTTCGAGGACGACTCCGTCCTCGCCGACGTCGCGCGCGGCATCGAGGGCGTGGACGCGGTCTACGGCGACCTCAGGTTCGTGGACGACGCCGGCAGAAGCGTGCGCTACTACTCGAGCCGCAGCTGGCGCCCGTGGATGCACCGCATCGGCTTCATGCCCGCACACCCGACCCTCTACGTGCGCAGGTCCGTCGTGGAGCGCTTCGGCGGCTATGCGGACGGCTACGAGATCAGCGCCGACTTCGAGTGGATGGTGCGCGTCCTCTGCCGCGGCGGCGTCAAGGCGCGGTACCTGCCGCGGACGATGGTGCGGATGCGCATCGGCGGCAGGTCGACCGCCGGGCTCCGCGCGATGCTCGCGCTCAACCGCGAGAACGTGCGCGCCGAGCGCGCCAACGGCTACTCGTCGTGCCTCGCGATGATGGCGCCGAAGTACTTCATCAAGGCGGCGGGGCTGCTGCGCCCCGGCGCAAAGCGGTTTTAGCGGCTTAAAGCGAAAGGAATCAGGAAAACATGAAAAGGTTCATAAGGGCGGTCCTCCCGGCGTTCCTGCTGGCGGTGTCGGTGGGGCAGATCTACGCGTTCACCAACTTCTCGTCCGAGATCGCCGCGTACATCGGCCGGACGCAGCAGCAGGTGCAGTGGGCGTTCTCGTTCGGCATCTTCTTCCTCGGCATGGGCGCGGCGTTCTTCGGCAAGATCGTCGAGCGGAACATCCGGCTATCGACCATCATCGGCACCTCGCTCTTCCTCTCCGGGCTCTGCGTGACCGCCGTTGGTGTGACCACGAAGTCGCTTGCGCTCGTCTACCTCGGCTACGGCTTCCTGATCGGCCTCGGCACCGGCGTCATCTACATCTCGCCGGTGAAGACGATGATGCTCTGGTTCCCGGAGCACAAGGCGATCGCGGCGGCGCTGCCGATCATCTCCTTCGGCCTCGGCTCCACGCTCTCGACCATCGTCTACAAGGGCTTCGGCTTCGGCGGGCCGGAGTCGCTCCTCTCGTTCCGGTTCCTCGGGCTCTACGACTTCTTCCGGGTCGGCGAGGGCGGGCTCGGCATCGCGAAGGTGTTCTACGCCTTCGCCGCGTTCTACGCGGTGCCGATGGTCGCGGCGTGCTTCCTGCTGAAGAAGCCGAAGGTGGAGGTGCAGAGCTTCGGGCACGGCATCCCGGCGCTGGAGTTCAGCTACCGCCGCCTGTTCGGCGACTCCTTCTTCCTGCGCTCCTGGCTCTTCATGTTCCTCAACATATCGGCGGGGCTCTGCCTCATCCCGCTCGCCAAGCAGATGATGCGCTCGCCCGCGGTCGGCTACGCGGACGGGCTGGTGACGGCGGTGATCGCGCTCTCCGGCCTCATGAACGGCGGCGGCAGGTTCCTCTTCGCCTGGTGGTCGGACCGCCTGGCGCGGCGGATCAACATCCTCCTCGTAATCCTCTCCATCTCGGCCGGCATCATGACGCTCTCGTTCTGGCCGCCGGTGATCGGACTTGCGCTGCTAGTCATCAACGCCTGCTACGGCGCGGGCTTCTCGGTGATCCCGGCGATCCTGGCCGACAACTACGGCATGACCAACATCTCGAAGATACACGGCGCGGTGCTGTCGGCCTGGGGCTTTGCGGGCATCATCGGCAACCAGGTGGCGCTCGCGGTCTCGAAGGCGTTCGGCGGCTACGGTGAGGGCGGCCACGGCTACCCGGCCGTGGTCACGATGCTCGTCATCGCCTACCTCGTCAACCTCTTCAACGCCTGGACGCTTTCCCGCTCCACCCGCCGCGGCTGAGAGGAGCAGAGAGGAATGTTGAAATACCCCCCTTGCGCAACCGACCTAAAATATAGTATAATACAGCACATCAACCACAACAAGGAGTTGGAAAAACATGGCAGGAAAGCTTGAAGATCGCGTAAAGGACATTATCGTCGAGCAGCTCGGCGTCAATGCCGAGCAGGTCACCACCGAGGCGTCGTTCATCGACGACCTGGGGGCGGACTCCCTCGACAGCGTCGAACTTATCATGGCGTTCGAGGAGGAATTTGGCGCCGCCATCCCCGAGGAGGACGCTGAGAAGCTCACCACGGTTGGCAAGGTCGTCGACTACCTCAAGTCGAAGGGCTACGGGGACGACGCTGCCGCGCCGGCTCAGTGAGCCTGCGGCAAGTCCGGGCCAGGCGCCCGGGCGGCAAGCGAGGAACGCCGGGGCAATCCGGCGTTCTCGCGTTTTCTTTGCCCCGCGTATGGACATCCCGCCGCGGATTATGATATAATTCACCAAATCAACTAAAGACAGCAAGAAAGCAAGAAAACGAGGAAAACAAATATGGACAAGAACCAAAAGAAGTACGTCTACTTCTTCGGAGCCGGCCAGACCGAAGGCAACGCGAACATGCGCGAGCTGCTGGGCGGCAAGGGCGCGAACCTGGCGGAGATGGCGGGCCTCGGGCTCCCGGTGCCGCAGGGCTTCACCATCACGACCGAGGCCTGTACACGCTACTACGACGACGGCAAGAAGATCGGCGACGACATCATGGCGCAGGTCATGGAGTACATCGACAAGCTCGAGAAGTCCGCCGGCAAGAAGTTTGGCGACGCCAAGAACCCGCTGCTCGTCTCCGTCCGCTCCGGCGCCCGCGCGTCGATGCCGGGCATGATGGACACCATCCTCAACCTCGGCCTCAACGAGACCGTGGTCGAGTCGCTCGCCGAGCAGACCAAGAACCCGCGCTGGGCGTGGGACTGCTACCGCCGCTTCATCCAGATGTTCTCCGACGTCGTCATGGAGGTCGGCAAGAAGTACTTCGAGAAGCTCATCGACGAGATGAAGGCCAAGAAGGGCGTCAAGCTCGACGTCGAGCTCACGGCCGACGACCTCAAGGAGCTCGCCGGCCAGTTCAAGGCCGAGTACAAGGCGAAGATCGGCAAGGACTTCCCGTCCGACGCCAAGGAGCAGCTCATCGAGGCGATCAAGGCCGTGTTCCGCAGCTGGGACAACCCGCGCGCCAACGTCTACCGCCGCGACAACGACATCCCGTACTCCTGGGGCACCGCGGTCAACGTGCAGATGATGGCGTTCGGCAACCTGAACGACAACTCCGGCACCGGCGTCGCCTTCACGCGCGACCCCGCGACCGGCGAGAAGAAGCTGATGGGCGAGTTCCTCATGAACGCGCAGGGCGAGGACGTCGTCGCCGGCGTCCGCACCCCGATGCCGATCGCGAAGATGGCCGAGGTGATGCCCGAGGTGTTCGAGCAGTTCAAGACCATCTGCCAGACTCTCGAAAGCCACTACCGCGACATGCAGGACATGGAGTTCACGATCGAGAACAAGAAGCTCTTCATGCTCCAGACCCGCAACGGCAAGCGCACCGCCAAGGCCGCGCTCAAGATCGCCTGCGACCTCGTGGACGAGGGGATGCGCACCGAGGAGGAGGCCGTGCTCATGATCGAGCCGCGCAACCTCGACACGCTCCTCCACCCGCAGTTCGACGCCGCCTCCCTGAAGCGCGGCAAGGTGATGGGCCGCGGCCTCCCCGCCTCGCCGGGCGCCGCGTGCGGCAAGATCGTCTTCTCGGCCGACGACGCCAAGGCGTGGAAGAAGCGCGGCGAGAAGGTGGTGCTCGTGCGCCTTGAGACCAGCCCCGAGGACATCGAGGGCATGAAGTCCGCGCAGGGCATCCTCACCGTCCGCGGCGGCATGACCAGCCACGCGGCCGTCGTCGCCCGCGGCATGGGCACCTGCTGCGTCTCCGGCTGCCAGGAGATCGCGATGGACGAGGAGAACAAGAAGTTCACCCTCAACGGCAAGACCTTCCGCGAGGGAGACTGGCTCTCCATCGACGGCTCGACCGGCAATATCTACGACGGCGTCATCACCACCGTCGACGCCAGGATCGCCGGCGAGTTCGGCCGCATCATGTCGTGGGCCGACAAGTTCCGCCGCCTCAAGGTGCGCACCAACGCCGACACGCCGCGCGACGCGAAGAAGGCGCGCGAGCTCGGCGCCGAGGGCATCGGGCTCTGCCGCACCGAGCACATGTTCTTCGAGGCCGACCGCATCGCCGCGTTCCGCGAGATGATCTGCTCCGACACCGAGGAGGAGCGCCGCCAGGCGCTCGCGAAGATACTCCCGTACCAGCAGGACGACTTCGAGCAGCTCTACGAGGCGCTCGAGGGCAACCCGGTGACGATCCGCTTCCTCGACCCGCCGCTGCACGAGTTCGTGCCGCACAGCGAGGACGAGATCGCGCTCTTGGCGAAGGCCCAGAACAAGCCCGTCTCCCGCATCAAGGAGATCATCGAGTCCCTCCACGAGTTCAACCCGATGATGGGCCACCGCGGCTGCCGCCTCGCCGTCACCTACCCGGAGATCGCGCGCATGCAGACGCGTGCGGTGATCCGCGCGGCGATCAACGTGCAGAAGCGCCATCCCGACTGGAAGGTGAAGCCCGAGATCATGATTCCGCTCACCGGCGAGGTGAAGGAGCTCAAGTACGTCAAGGACATCGTCGTCGAGGCCGCCAACATCGAGATCGAGTCGAGCGGCGTCAAGCTCGACTACGAGGTCGGCACGATGATCGAGATCCCGCGCGCGGCGCTCACCGCCGACGAGATCGCCAAGGAGGCGGAGTTCTTCTGCTTCGGCACCAACGACCTCACGCAGATGACCTACGGCTTCTCGCGCGACGACTCGGGCAAGTTCCTCAACGCCTACTACGACAAGAAGATCTTCGAGAACGACCCGTTCGCGAAGCTCGACCAGGTCGGCGTCGGCAAGCTGATGAAGATGGCCATCGAGCTCGGCAAGGGCGTCAGGCCCGCGCTCCACTGCGGCATCTGCGGCGAGCACGGCGGCGACCCGACTTCGGTCGAGTTCTGCCACCAGATCGGCCTCGACTACGTCTCCTGCTCGCCGTACCGCGTGCCGATCGCGCGCCTCGCGGCGGCCCAGGCGGCGCTGCGCAAGTAGTCTGCCGCGGCCATGTCCCGCCCCCCGCCTTGCGCGGACGGGCGGGAATATGGTATACTACGCGAACTTTTCAGAAGGGAAAGAGAAAAATGAAGAGCGACATCCATCCTAAGTACGAAGACGCCACCATCACCTGCGCGTGCGGCAAGGTGTTCCACACCCGCTCCACCAAGAAGGAGATGACGGTCAACACCTGCTCGGCGTGCCACCCCTACTTCACCGGCGCGAAGACCATGGTCGACACCGAAGGCCGCGTCGACTCGTTCAAGAAGCGCTACGCGAAGTTCGCGAAGTAAGGCTTGGTCGACAAGGCACAGGTCGAGAACGTTCTGGGTCGCCTGCCTTCCGTGGAAGCGGAGCTGGGCGACCCCGATGTTTTGAAGGACCGGCGCCGCTACCTGGCGACGCTGGCCGACTACCGCTTCCTCAAGAAGCTCGACTACGCCTACGTCGCCTGGCAGCTCGGCGAGGCGACGGAGCGCGAGCTCTCGGCCGCGCTGCTCCCGCCCGACCCGCTCGAGGACCGCAACGCGGTCATGGAGATCCGCGCCGGCACCGGCGGCGAGGAGGCGGCGCTCTTCGCCGGCGACCTCTTCAGGATGTACAGCCGCTATTGCGAGACCCGCGGCTGGAAGGTCTCGGTGATGCATTCAAACCAGACTTCGCTCGACGGCTACAAGGAGATCGTCTTCACCGTCCAGGGCGAGGGCGCCTACGGCGCCTTCCGCTTCGAGTCCGGCGCCCACCGCGTCCAGCGCGTCCCCGAGACCGAGGCCCAGGGCCGCATCCACACCTCCGCCGCCACGGTGGTGGTGTTCCCGGAGGCGGACGAGACCGACGACATCGAGATCCCCGAGAAGGACATCCGCATCGACCTCTTCTGCGCCGGCGGCGCCGGCGGCCAGCACGTCAACAAGACCGAGTCGGCCGTCCGGATGACCCACCTCCCGACCGGCCTCGTCGCCGTCTGCCAGGACGAGCGCTCCCAGATCCGCAACCGCGAGAAGTGCCTCGCCACCCTGAAGGCGCGCGTCCTCGACTTCAAGCGCCGCGAGGAGGAGGCGAAGCTCGGCGCCGACCGGCTCACCCTGCGCGGCTCCGGCGACCGGTCGGACAAGATCCGCACCTACAACTTCCCCCAGAACCGCATGACCGACCACCGCATCGGCCTCACCCTCTACTCGCTCGACCGGATCATCGACGGCGACATGGGCGAGCTCCTGGAGGCGCTGCACAACAACGACGTCGACGAGCGGCTGAAGCTGGCGCTGAAGGCGAAGGGGGCGGAGGCATGACCGACGAGGCCGGCGAAGTCGTCCTCGCCGAGGACCTCGGCCACGGCTACCGCCGCCTGGCGCTCAAGGCGCCGGCGATCGCCGCCGCCGCCGCGCCCGGCCAGTTCGTGCACCTGCGCGTGCCCGGCCTCGAGGCGAGCGCCCTGCGGCGTCCGTTCAGCATCTTCGACGCCGCGGGCGACCGGCTGGAGATCGTCTACAAGGTGGTCGGCCGCGGCACCGAGGCGCTGGCTGCCGCCAGGGCCGGCGCGGAAGTGCGCGTCCTGGGTCCCCTCGGCCGCGGCTTCCCGGTCTCCGTGCGCGGCACGGCGCTCCTGGTCGGCGGCGGCTACGGCTCCGCCCCGCTTCACCTGCTGGCGCGGCGGCTGCTCGCCGCCGGCGTGGCGGCGGAGCGGATCGAGGTGTTCATCGGCGGCCGCACCGCCGGCGACCTGGTGGCGGCGGACCGCTTCCCGGCGCTGGGGCTGAAGACTTTCCTCGCCACCAACGACGGCGGCGTCGGCGAGAAGGGGTTCGTCACCGTGCCGCTCGACGCCGAGATCGCGCGTCTCCAGGCGGCCGGCGCGCCGTTCGAGCTCTTCGCGTGCGGGCCCGACCCGATGCTCCGCGCCGTCGCCGGACGCGCCGTCGCCGCGCAGGCGCCGGGGTGGATTTCGATGGACCGCCACATGGTCTGCGGCGTCGGCGCTTGCTACGCCTGCATCCAGCGGACCGTCCGCGGCAACGAGCGCTGCTGCGTGGACGGTCCCGTCTTCGCCGCCGCCGACCTCGTCTGGGAGTGAGGCTCCGCGGCGTTTGCCGCGGTTTAGTCTCTTCGAAGTTTTTTGTGGAAAACGCTATCAGATCGTGTTAGTTTTAAACTCCGATGGTTGGGGTTCTCGCTACCGCTCCACAGCTTCGCCAATGACAACCATGCTTACAATTCCTTTGTTGCCAGGTTTTATATCTGGGGGCAAGCCCCCAGACCCCCAGCCCAATGCGATCTATGCGTACTTTGCGGCTAAAAACCACTGGCCGCGTATTACGCTCCCAGACCCCGAATAACGAACAACGTCTCCTGCGGCGAAGCCGCAGATATAAAACAAGGTAAGAGAGGCCGTGTAAGACGAATGTCAAATGCGAAGCATAGCCCATTCAGCGGAGCGGTAGCGAGAGCCCCACGGATCGGAGTTTCACACACTACGCTGCCGGCACTTCCACTAAATTCTTTGAAGAACTGCGGTTTATGCCTCGTGCTTGGCGGCGGAGTCGATCTTCGCGGCGATGGCGTCGGCGCCGGACTTGAACTCCCCGGACTCGAACGGCTTGTCGTTCCAGTCGATGAAGGCCTGCTGCAGCTCCATGAAGAAGCGGCGGGCGGCGGCCTTGTCGGCGAAGCCGAATTCGGCGTCGAGCGCCTTCTCGAGCATGTCGAACATCACCTTCTGGCGGGCGACCGGGGTGGAGGCGTCGGAGTCGGAGAACGCATTCTGCTGCAGGTACACCGCGTCCATGAACTCCGCCTTCAGGTAGATCGTGAAGTCCGCGAGGCTCGTCCCTTCCTCGCCGACGACCTTCATCATCTGGTTGATCTCGTTGCCGCGGCGGAGAATCGCGCGCGCCTTCTCGACTCGCGGCTGCTCGATGACGGACGGGTAGTGGCTCCAGGAGTCGAGCGGGTCGATGGCCGGATAGCGCCGCGCGTCGGAGCGGGCGCGCGAGAGGCCGTGGAAGCCGCCCACCACCTTGAGCGTCGCCTGGGTGACGGGCTCGTCGAAGTTGCCGCCGGCGGGCGAGACGGTGCCGCCGATCGTGACCGAGCCGGTGGAGCCGTCGCGCAGCCTGACGCGCCCGGCGCGCTCGTAGAACGCGGCGATGCGGCTCTCGAGGTAGGCGGGGAACGCCTCCTCGCCCGGGATCTCCTCGAGGCGGCCGGAGAGCTCGCGCATCGCCTGCGCCCAGCGGCTCGTGGAGTCCGCGAGCACGAGGACGTTGAGCCCCTGCTGGCGGAAGTACTCGGCGAGCGTCACCGCGGTGTAGACCGACGCCTCGCGCGACGCCACCGGCATCGACGAGGTGTTGCAGATGATGATCGTGCGCTTCATCAGCGACTGGCCCGTCTTCGGGTCGATGATCTCCGGGAACTCCTTGAGCGTCTCCACCACCTCGCCGGCGCGCTCGCCGCACGCGGCGGAGATGACGATGTCGACCTTGGCGTAGCGCGCGGTGGTCTGCTGGAGGACGGTCTTGCCGGCGCCGAAGGGGCCGGGGATGCAGTAGGTGCCGCCGACGGCCACGGGGAAGAAGGTGTCGATGGTGCGGACGGTCGTCTCGAGCGTCTCCTCCGGGGCGAGGCGTTCGACGAAGCACGAGATCGGCACCTTGACCGGCCAGCGCTGGAGCATCTGCACCTTGACCTCGGAGCCCGAGGTGTCCGCGAGCACGGCGACGTCGTCGGTCACCGTGTAGTCGCCGGCGGGGGCGAGGCTCTTCACGGTGTAGGCGCCGCGGAGCGAGAAGGGGACCATGATCTTGTGGCCGGGCATGGTCTTGCCGTCGAATATGCCCTCGGTGACCCAGCCGAGCGGGTCGCCGGCCATGACGCGCGCGCCGGGCTCGGCGGTCGGGTGCCAGTCCCACTTCCGGTCGCGCGGCAGCCCGGGCAGGTACATGCCGCGCTGGAGGAAGTAGGAGGCGTCCTTCGAGATCTTGCCCGCCTCCTCGGCGAGCCCCGCGAGCGGGTTCTGGAGCCCGTCGTAGACCTGGGCGAGCATGCCGGGGCCGAGCTCGGCGGCGAGCAGCTCGCCGGTGAACTCCACCCTGCCGTCCACCATCAGGTCGCTGGTGGAGTCGAACACCTGCATGTCGCAGCGCGTGCCGCGCACGCGCACGATCTCGGCCATGAGGCGCTTGTCGCCGCAGATGGCGTAGCCGACCTCGTTCTGCGCCACCGCGCCGTCGAAGGCGACGGTGATCATGTTGCCGTTTACAACTACTATCTTTCCTGTTGCGGTCATTGGGTCTTCTCCGTTCAGATTTTCTGCTCCCGGTTCTGCCCGAACCCGGGGGTGGCGGCGTCGGCGATGGCGTCGAAGGCGGCGTTGCCGGCCGCGGCGTCGGCGCGGTCGCGCCGGAGGGCGATCTTGAGCCGGACGGCATAGGCGGCGAGCGCGCCGGCGCCGAGCGGGTCGGCTGGCGAGGCGAGCTCGCCCGCGGCGTCCCACCACGCGCGGTCTATGAGGTCCTGGCGCTTTGCGACGTCGCGCTCCTGGAAACACGCGGCGACGCGGTCGCGCCAGTAGAGCGAGCAGCCGTCGGCGGGGCGCGCGTCGTCAGCGCCGCCGCGCGCGGCGGCGGCGGCGTTCCTCAGCTGCACCTCGAGGTCGGCGAAGCGCCGCTCGAGCCGGGCGACGAGCGCGTCGTCGCCAACCGCCTCGCGGAAGCGCTCCCACGAGATCGGCGCCTTCTCCCCGAAGGCGAGCGCCGGCAGGCTGGCGACGATGTAGTCGACCGTCATTTCAGCAGCTTGGCGAGGTCGGGGCGCAGGCGGCGCGCGATCTCCTCCGCGATCGCGGAGGCGGTGAAGTCGCTCTCCACGCGGCCGCCCTCGGTGCGCACCCTGAAGCCGGCGCCGACCGAGTCGTCCGTGACGACGGTGATGTTCTGGCTGCCGGCGAGGCGGGCCTTGACGGCGGGGACGAGCTTCGCCGGCAGCGCCACCTCGGCGGGACCGGTCACGGCGCGCACGGCCTCGGCGACGATGTCGCAGGCGGTGCGCTCGTCGGCGAGCGCCGTCTCCACGTCCTTGGCGAGCGTCCGCTCCAGGAGCGAGCGCACGGACTCCTCGACCTTGAGGACGACGTCCCGCGCGCCCTGGCGGATCGTCTCCGCGGCGCGCGCGGCGTAGTCGGCGGCGGCCTTCTCGGCGGCGGCCTTCTCCTTGGCGGCGGCTTCGCGCGCCTCCTTGACGATCGCGTCGGCGCGCGCCTTGGCGGCGTCGACGATGCGCTTTGCCTCGGCGTCGGCCTTCTCCACGCCGTCGCGGTTTATCTTCTCTAAAAGGCTCTGCAGGTCTTCCATGATGTCCTTTCGCTCCTCGCTTGGGGTCAATTGAGGTTGATTATACCCTTTTTCCGCCCTCGAAGTCAACCCCACCGGCTACGTGCGATGTATGTTTGCGGCCGTGCAGGCAGCAGTAATCGAGGGTGGCGAACGAATGGGGGGGTGGTAATTTGATCAGGTTGACGGACGGCGCGATGGTGTGTTAGAATATCCGCAAATTCAAACCCGCAAACTCAACCAACCCAACCAGGAGACAATTCATGAAGCAAGTGGCATCCGTCGCCGGCGCGGCCGAGCGCAAGCTGTACGTCGCCGATTTCCGCGACAAGATGGAGGGCGCGTGGATCGGCCAGTGCGTCGGAGTCCAGTACGGTGGGCCGACCGAGTTCAGGAAGGTCGAAGAGCTCTGGAGCTTCGACGAGCTGCCGGTGTGGAATCCGATCCGATTCAACGGGGCGCTGAACAACGACGACCTCTACGTCGAGCTGACGTTCGTCCGCTCGCTTGAGCAGCATGGGCTGGACGTCTCCATCCGCCAGGCCGGCATCGACTTCGCCAACTCCACCTACCCGCTCTGGGCCGCGAACTTCAACGGGCGCAACTGCCTGCGGAATGGCATCGCTCCGCCGGCGTCGTCGCACCCGAAGTACCATGTCTCGCCCGACGACATCGACTACCAGATCGAGTCCGACTTCTCCGGCATCATCTCGCCCGGTCTCCCCAACCGCGCTGTTCGGCTCGGCGAGCAGTTCGGCCGGATCATGAACTACGGCGACGGGCTCTACGCCGGGCAGTTCATCGGCGCGCTGTACGCCGAGGCGTTCTTCCAGCCCAGTTGCTTCTGGTGGACCGACCGCGTTGCTCTCGTCGAAAAGGCGCTCAAGTCCATCCCCGCCGAGTCGAAGTACGCCAAGATGGTGCGCGATGTGCTCGAGTGGAGGAGGGAGAAATACACTGGTGCGTCGTGGCACAAGGCGTGGAAGAAGGCGATCGAGAAATACGGCAGCAGATCCTCGATGGTCGGCAAGGTTACACGCCCGAATATCGACGTCAAGATTAACGGCGCGTTCATCCTCATCGGCTACCTCTGGGGCGACGGCGACATCGAGCAGACGATGAAGATCGCGACCGCCTGCGGCAACGACTCCGACTGCAACCCGGCGAATGCTCTCGGCGTCCTCGGCTGCCAGCTGGGCGCGAAGGCGTTCGGGCCGAAGTACGTCGGCGAGCTCGACCGCGGCAAACTGTTCTCCAGCTCGCCGTACAAGTGGGACGACCTCATCGCCGTCTCGGAGAAGCTCGCCCGCGAGATCGTCGTCGCCGAGGGCGGCTCGATCGACAAGGATACTTCCTGATCCCGGTCCAGGAACCGAAGACGAGCGCGTTCTTCGACTCGCTCAAGCCCGGTCCCTGCGGCGACGAGCGCTACACCGAGGAGGAGATGAAACGGATTCTCTACAAGCCCCAGGACAAGTCCGGCTCCGCAAGCGAGCTCAAGTAGGCGAAAATGGCCATATAGCCGCTGGCGTTCGCCGGCAGGGCCAAGATGCGCGGGCGGTTTCCCCGGAAGCCGCCCGTGCAGAGTTATGCGAAATATGCTATAATCCACACAACCATGAAATACGACAAGAACCAGGCGCTCCTGGAGTGCCAGATACCGGAACTGCCGCGCAAAAGCGGCAAGGTGCGCGACGTCTTCGACCTCGGGGACTCGCTGCTGATGGTGGTGACCGACCGCATCAGCGCCTTCGACGTGATCCTCCCGAGCGGCGTGCCGGGGAAGGGCAAGGTGCTCAACCTCCTCTCGCTCTTCTGGCTGGAGTTCTTCGGGGTGAACAACCACCTCATTACCGCCGACGTCGAGAAGTACC
The DNA here is from genome assembly GCA_902770045.1 of uncultured bacterium. Lineage (GTDB taxonomy): Bacteria > Verrucomicrobiota > Kiritimatiellia > RFP12 > UBA1067 > UBA1067. The sequence continues at coordinate 3,647 of CACXRO010000068.1, read as the reverse complement.
CCGCAGTCCTGCGCCCCTACGCCGAGCACCTGCGCGGCCGCTCGATGCTGGTGAGGAAGGTGAAGATGGTCGAGGTCGAGTGCATCGCCCGCGGCTACCTCACCGGCTCCGGCTGGAAGGAGTACCAGAAGTCCGGCACCGTCAACGGCGAGCGCCTGCGCGCGGGCTACCAGAACGCCTCGAAGCTCGACGAGGTGCTGTTCACCCCGACCACCAAGGCGGCGATCGGCGACCACGACGAGGCGATCAGCTTCGCTCGCACCGCCGAGCTGGTGGGCGCCGAGACCGCGGCGAAGCTGCGCGACGCGACGGTGGCGCTCTACTCGAAGGCGGCCGACTACGCCGCCGAGCGCGGCATCATCATCGCCGACACCAAGTTCGAGTTCGGCATCGAGCCCGACGGCTCGCTGATCCTGGCGGACGAGGTGCTGACGCCCGACTCCAGCCGCTTCTGGCCGAAGGCGAGCTACAAGGTGGGCTCCAACCCGCCGTCGCTCGACAAGCAGTACGTGCGCGACTGGCTGGACTCGATCCACTTCAACCACCAGCCGCCGGGCCCGGAGCTGCCGGACGACGTGGTCGCAAAGACCCGCGAGATCTACATCAAGGCTTACGAGGATCTTTCCGGCCGCAGGCTGTAGACTTCAACCACCCAACCACCTAACCACCCAACCACCTAACCAACCATGGGAATGTTCGACCAGATCAAGGAGGCCATGCAGATGCGCGCGGAGTCCAAGCGCATCGAGGCCGAAGTCAAGAAGATATCCGCCGAGTACTCCAACGGCGGCATCACCGTCGTCGCCAAGGGCGACATGACGATCGAGCGTATCGCGATCGCGCCGGAGGCGTACGAGGAGGTCGTGAAGGGCAAGCCGCAGCGTTTCGAGACGATGCTCTTCAACACCGTCAACGGCGCGCTCAAGCGGGCGCGCGAGGCGACCCAGCAGATGGTGATGAAGCAGATGCAGGGAGCCGGCGGGCTTTTCGGCAAGTGACCGGGGCTGTCGCCGAGCTGGAGAAGTGCCTCGCCCGGCTGCCGGGGTTCGGCCGCCGCAGCGCCCAGCGCGCGGCGCTGGCGCTCGTGCGCGAGAAGGAGCGCCTGCTGCGCCCGCTTTCCGCCGCGCTCGCCGCCGCCGACTCGCAGGTGCGCTGCTGCTCGCGCTGCGGCGGCTTCACCGAGGCCGGCGCTGACCCGTGCGCGCTCTGCACCGACGAGACGCGCGACGGCCGCAGCATCTGCGTCGTCGAGGAGCCGGCCGACATCGTCTCGCTGGAGGCGTCGGGCGCGTTCCGCGGACGCTACCACTCGCTCGGCGGCAAGCTTTCGCCGGCGCGGCGGACGGGTCCGGAGCGGCTGCGCTTCGCCGAGCTGCGCGACCGCGTGGTGCGCGAAGGGGTGGAGGAGGTGCTGCTGGCGGTGTCGACCGACATGGACGGCGACGCTACCGCGGGCTACGCGGTGGAGCTGCTGCGCGGCACCGGCGCGAAGGTGACGCGGCTCGCGTTCGGGCTGCCGGCGGACTCGGGGGTGGCGTACTCCGACCCGCTCACGCTGCGCCGCGCGATCCGCGGCAGAATGGAGGCGTGAGGGGATGAAGGTGCTCGGCATCGACACGTCGCTGCGCTCGACCGGATACGGCGTCCTTTCCGCCGAGGGAAGCCGGCTCCGGATGGTCGAGTGCGGCGCGATCCGCAACGCGCAGTCGCTGCCGCTCACCGCGTGCCTGAAGGCGATCCACGAGCGCGTCGCCGCGCTCATCGCCGCGCACGCGCCGGACGTGATGGCGATCGAGTCGGTGATCTACGGCAAGAACGCGGGCACGATGCTCGTGTTGGGCGAGGCTCGCGGCGCGGTGCTGTCCGCGGCGGCGCTGGCCGGGCTCGAGGTGTACGAATACGAGCCGCGGCGGATGAAGAAGGCGGTCTGCGGCAACGGGCTCGCGGAGAAGGGGCAGATCCAGCGGATGGTGAAGACGCTGCTCGCGCTGCCCGAGCTGCCCCAGAACGACGCGGCGGACGCGCTGGGACTCGCGATCTGCCACGTCCACTCCTGCTCGCGCCTCGGCGCGGAAAGGCCGATATGAGGCGCGCGGTCGGCGGCTACAAGTGGTTCCTGCTGGCGCTCCTCGGATGCGCCTTCTTCTTCCACCAGGCCGACCGCGCGCTCTTCGGGCTCCTCACCAAGCCGATCCAGGACGAGCTCGGGCTCACCGACGTCCACATCGGCTGGATCAACACCGCGCTGAGCTGGACGCTCGCGGCGATGACGATGCTCGCCGGGTTCGCGGGCGACCGCTTCTCGCGCAAGTGGATCATCACCGTCTCGCTGGTCTTCTGGTCGCTGATGACGGTGATGATGGGGTTCGTCGGCGAGTGGCGGATACTTGGCGTCGTCGTCCCGGCGTACCTGACGGTCATGTTCTTCCGCTCGATCGCCACCGGCGGCGGCGAGAGCTTCTATGCCCCGAGCGCGATGGCGCTCCTGGGCGCGCACCACAAGGAGACGCGGTCGCTCGCGTTTTCGGTGCACCAGGGCGTCCTCTACTTTGCGCTCATGACCTCGGGACTCATCGTGGCCGCTGCGCTGAGGCTGATGGACTGGCGGCACATCTTCATGGTCTTCGGCGGCGCCGGGTGCCTGCTGGGCGTCTCGTTCATCTGGCTGCTGCGCGACGAACCACGAGCCACCCGCCTTCGCCAAGGCTACGGCGGGCAGGCGAGCCACGAACCACCCGCCTTCGCCGAGGCTACGGCGGGCAGGCGAACCACGAACCTCCTCGCCGGCGGCTTCAGGGCGTTCTTCCTCAATCCCGCGGCGCTTTGCGTGACGACGGGGTTCGTGGCGATCGTCTTCGTGAACAACGCCTATCTCTTCTGGGCGCCGAAGTTCATCGCCGAGAAGTTCGCGGTGGACGTCGGCGAGGCGGCGACCAAGGCGATGTTCTGGCATCATCTGGCGGCGTTCGCGGCGGTGATGGCCGGCGGGGCGCTGACCGACCGGCTGGTCGCGCGGTATCCGCGCTTCCGGCTGGCGTTCCAGGCGACGGCGATGCTGCTCGGCGCGCCGTGCCTCGCGCTTATCGGGCTCTCCGGCTCGCTTTCGGCGATGGTGGCGATGACGGCGGCCTACGGACTTTGCCGCGGGCTTTTCGAGTCCAACACCCACGCGAGCCTCTTCGACGTCATTCCGCCCGCTTCTTCGGCGGGCTCTCTGGCATCTGCATGGGCTGGCTCTCCGACCGCTACGGCGTGCGCGGCTTCGAGATCGGCTTCGCGATCATGGGCGGCGCCTACGCCGTCGGCGCGCTGGCGACGGCGCTCTCGTATTTCTGCTTCTTTCGCAAAGTCAGGAGGGAGGAAACTGCATGAACAGGGTGCTGTGTTCGGCGCTGGCGGTGTCGATGGCCTGGATGGCCGCGGCCGCCGAGAGGCGCATTTCCGTGGATGAATACCGCGACCGGATGAGGGCCGGCTCGCGCTTCACCGCGGAGAAGTCGGAGCCGAAGCCACAGCCCATCAACCCCGACGCCATCGACCTCGTCCCAATTCCGCGGCCGGTGGAGATGGAGGCCGACAGCGACCGTCCTGTCGCGTTCGACAAGGTCAAGCTGCAGGTCGACACGCCCGGCTCAGCGGCTGAGAAG
>CACXRO010000067.1 GCA_902770045.1 uncultured bacterium | reverse complement strand
CGCCAAAGGCGAGCGCCACAGCCATCGCGGCCGCATACTTCATGATTGATCCAATTCTTCCGCTCATCTCGTCTACCTCCTGTTCTTGTGCCTGCCGACTCCACGCCGACAATTCGGCGCGTATTATACCACAAAACCGGCGCGAGCAAAATCCATTGGATTTTTTGCTAACTACGCAAAATCGCACCTCTTACGCCTCAACCGCCATGCTGAGATTACGGTGCGGACGAAATCTAACTGCCGCCGGAAATGCCGCGCGGTCAAACTACCGCGATGCTTACATAAAGCTTATTTGAGGCCCTTGCCGAACTGCGCCTTCGCGGCGACACCATCCTCGAGCGCGCGGCGGAGACGTTCGCGGTCGTTGTCCTTCAGCGCGGCGAGGAAACCGTCGAGCCGCCCGACGTAGCGCTCCAGCACCGGCACGAGCGCGGCGCGGTTGGAGAGAAAAAGCTCCGTCCATATCTCGGGGTCGGGCGCGCCGACGCGGACCATGTCGCGGAAGCTGCCGGCAGAGAAGCCGACGTGGCCGCGCGCCAGGTCCTCGCGCACGTAGGCGGAGGAGATGAGGTGGCAGAGCTGGCTCGTAAAGGCGATCATCTCGTCGTGGTGCGCGGCAGTCGTCACCACCACGCGCGCGAAGCCGAGGGAGAGGAAGTAGTGCTCGAGCGCGGGCGGGGCGGACGCGGCGGCGTCCGGCGGCACCAGGATCATCGAGGCGCCGTCAAACAGGGTGGCAAGGGAGTTGGCGTAGCCGGAAACCTCGCGTCCGGCCATCGGATGACCGCCGATGAAGCTCCATCCGCCGGTTCCGTTGGGGAAGGCCGCGGCGAATTCGTCCATGATCCGGCGCTTGACGCCGGCGATGTCGACCACGAACGCTCCGCGGCGGATCTCGCCGGCGTGGTCGCGCATCCACGGCACCACTGCGGCAGGTGGCAGGCAGACGAGCACCAGGTCGGCATCGGCCAGGCCGGCGCCGCCATCGCCGTGGTGCAGCGTCGCGACTTCGTAGCCGGCGCGCCGGGACGCCTTCTCGAAGGAGCCGCCGATGAGGCCAAGCCCCACCACCGCCACCTTGCGCACGTTGTTCTCGCCTGATTCTCCCTGCATATTCCCTAGACCTTGATCTCGATTCTGTCCGCGAAGGCGGGGTTGAGCCGGAACTCCTGCTTCACCGTCCTGCCGTTGGCCGTCGCCTCCAGCTCGTAGATGCCGTGGAACCCGCGGAAGGAGAACTGGCCGCCGACGTCGCGCTCGAAGTTGGTGCGCCATTCCTTGCCGAAGAGGTCCTGGACCACCCGGTAGGCCGGCTTGGGCGTCATGTCGAAGCGGCAGAGACCGCCGTAGTACAGGTTCTCGCCGCCGGAGAAGTCGCCGGGCTCCGCGAACGCCGCGTAGCCGTCGGGCAGGTTCCAGTAGATGATCGCCTTCATCGCGCGGTGCGAGAACCAGATGCGGTAGAGCGTGCGGAGTATCTCCGCCTGCGTCTCCTCGTCGCCAGGGTCCTCGGAATAAGCCGGAATCGTGATCTCGGTGATCTGCAGGGGCTTGCCGAGCTTGGCGTAGGTGTCCATCACGTCGAAAAGCCGCATCGGGTCGTAGAAGTCCCGGGTCTTCCTGACGACGTCCTCCGCGCTGCCCTGGTGGAACATGTGGAACTGCATCCCGATGCCGTCGATCCGCGCGCCCTTGAGGAGCGCCCGCTCGATCTGCATGTAGTAGCGGCTCCGGTCGCGCTGGTAGCCGCCGGCCCAGACGCCGGCCCACTCGTTGATGATGAGTTCGTTCGCCGGGAAGTATTTCTCGGCGGTCTTGAAGCTCCATTCGATGAAGTCGTCCTGCTGGTAGAAGTTGCTGCCGCGATGCTGCGTACCCCAGAACGTCTCGTTCGTGACCTCCCACATCCTGATGCGCCGAGCATAGCGCTCGGAGAGCTCGCGCATCCGCTTCTCGAGCAGGCTCTTCTCCTTGAAGAGGTCGCCCCACGCCCATTCCGGGGTCTGGCTCGCGTAGTTGAGGATGTGGCACTTCGGCTCGATGCCGTTCTTCTCGCACCAGTCGACGCAGAGGTCCGGCGGCGGGCGGCGGTAGACGCGGGGCGAGTTGGGGACGTAGCGCGGCTTGCCCTGCTCGGGCTCGAGGTCCTTCCAGTAGAACGGCACCGTCGCCAGGTTGAACGCCGCGGCGAAATGCTCCTTGTACGCCTCGTTCTTCTCCTTGGAGTCGACGATCTCGTCCAGCATGAAGAGGTCGGCGCCGTACTTGAAGTCGTGGGTCTTCTGCGTCACCTTGAGGTGCACGTTCTCAAGGATCTTGCCCGCGGCGTCCTTGAAGGTGAAGAGCATCGGCCCCTTGCGGTTGAGCTCGATGCCGGCCTCGACGCGCGCATTGGTCTCCTCGGCCATCAGCCGGAAGAGTCGCAACACGCCGTCGCGGTCGTACTTCATGGCGGCGGCGAGCGCGCCCGGCATCCCGCAGGCGGCCGCCAGCATGACCGAATTCCAGAGAAACTCCCTTCGCGTGTTCATAGTCTCCATTGCCGTATCTTCTGTCTTTATGCGTGTATTATACCATATTCGTGGCTCGCTTGCCCGCCGTAGCCTTGGCGTAGGCGGGTGGTTCGTGGCTCGGGGGGCTGGGGGCGGCCCCCAGTTAAAAACCTCTGTGCCTCTGTGCCTCTGTGTGAGACAAAACTGCCGCGGGGACAATCCCAGATATGCTTACAGCAAGTAGACGGCGAAGCCGACCGGACGGGGCCGCACAGCGGCTGCGTCAGCGCACGATATAGATGAAGCCGCTGGATTTGGCGGGTTGGTCGGGGAGATAGATGGTCTCGGACCACTTGCCGTCGCCGGTGTAGAAGCGGACGTAAACGGTGTCGCGCGCGAGAGCCGGCGTCGTGAACTGCGCCGTCTGGGCGTTTTCCGCAAACGCGCCGAGCCGCGCCGTGTGCTCCCAGCCTGCCGTGTCCATCGCGGCGTAATCCGCCCCCCACGCGGCATAGACATCGGACTCCGCAGACGAGGCCCCGTTGCGGTTCAACGTCACCGTCAGCGTCCGGCCGACGAAACTCACAGAGTCGAAGGTCAGATCGGCCCCTCCGACCGCAGGGCCTGCGAGGAACGGCGTCGCGCTGCCGTTCGGGCACCACGCATTGGCGACGACATCATAGACGCCGATGGCGTTGTCTGATTTTCTCTTCGCCGGCACGAACTCGTGCGTCAGCTCGCGCGGATTGACGCCGTCATTATATGTCTTAAGCGAATAAATGCGCATCACCCCATACTGGTTCGTAGTCCCCGCACCATTGCAAGCTGCAGCAAGAAACAAGTTGGGGCCGTTGAGGTTGCTTCTGGTAAAATTGGTGCTGTTCGTCGTCGTGCCGACAATCGTCGTGTACTTCCCCCCTCCCACGAGAAACCTCATCCGCTCATTGCGGACAAGTCCCGCATTTTTCGCCCCGTTGTAGAGAAACATTCCGCCAGGAAAAGAACCAGAACCTCCGGTGCTGGAGGACAAAACAAGATTCGCCGATGCTGTCAGGTAGCAGCCGTATCCAGCATCGCGATCTCCCTTGTCGTAGTAGGCCCCGCGCTGAAACGCATTGTATCCGATAAAGTCGAGATCAAAGCCAAACATCCCAGTTGGCGCAAATCCACAGTCGATGCACTGGTTGCCCGTGTCAGTCGATTCAATGTATTCAAGTTCGGTATATCCCGCCGGCAGCCGACTTGGAATGAGATCTTCGGTTGACGCGAAATTGACCGCATCGCCCACGCTTACGGCTCCATTCGCGGAGACGGCGCCGAACCGAAGCGTGTAGCCCGCGCCGAGCCTGAGACCGGTCACCTTGGTTTCGTAAGGCCCCGTCAACGTCGTCGCGCGCGCCAGCCAGTTCGTGTCGGCGTGGTCGCCCGTGCGGCACTCGACGAAAAGGTCGTACGGATCGACCGTCTGCCCGGCCGGGAGAATCAACACCTTCGCATCCACCGAGCCGTCGCCGTTCACGGACTGGATTTCGGTTCCGTAGAAAGCGACATAGCGCGCATCTTCGTCATCCGGGCCAAGCAGCCCCGACATGGTTATTTCGCCGAGCGAGACAAAATCATTGGCCCCGTTCCCCTGTGTAAACGTGAAGCGGACATGACGGGTCGGAACAAGCGCCTCGGGCGTGAAATCGGCTGAGAAATAACTGTTGTCCACATTCGAATATGAAATCGGCCTCTCCCGGCTGTCAACCAGCGTCCAGTCGTCCTCGCTCGACGGCGTCTCCTTGCCGCTCACATGGACGGTCCAGGTGCCAGGCATTCGGCCGGCGATGTTCCATGAGGGGGCGGAGATATTGTGCCACATGCAGAAGCCGTATTGCTGTAGAAATAACTGACGATTCCCGAAGACCGCCGGATTGAAGGAAACCGTGATCGACGGCCCTTTCGAAATCGTAAAGATGGCGCGGCCGTTCTGGTCTGCATCCTTGCTGCTGTCGGCGGTCAAGTCCCCGTCGAAAAGCTGCTCGCTGTGGCTGCCGTCGTTCTCTCCGGTTGTGGAAAACGTAAACGGCGACTCAACTTCGCTCTGCCGCACCGTCTCCATGATGTCGATGAGCGTGAACGCATCGATGCCCGTCGCCCGCGCGGCAGATGCGCCGCAGAAAATCGCGGCGGCGACTGCGAGCAGACGGCGGACAGACTGGCAAAGAAAAGTGTTCATAAGCTACCTTTCGTTATAATCCACGTTACGGGCAGTATTATACACCAACCAGGATTGATTTTTTACGCAAGTATGATTGACTTTTCAGGCAAACAAGTGATATACTACGGAGCATGAAGCGGAAACCGACGCGCAGGAACATCCTGCTTACTTTCGACAGCAACTACTCCAGCAGCCGCAGAGTGGCCTCTGGCGCGCTTCGGCGCATTGCCGAAATACCCGACTGGGATGTGACGATGCTGAACTTCCGCAACCGCGGCTTCCAGCGCTCGGTGCGGCTGCTCTCCGAGCGGCAGCCCTTCGACGGCGTCATCTCCGATTCGGACATTCCGCTCTCGGATGGCCTCTCCAAATCGCTAAGGAACGCCATTTCCGTCAATGCCGTTGCCCCCTCCCAGGGCTGGACGCACTTCGGCTGCATGGTCGACAACGCGGCAATCGCGGAAGCCGCCGCCTCGTCGCTGATGCGGCTCAAACCGCGGCACTTCGCATACGTCGGCGCGCGGGCGCACGAAATGGAGGACTCGCACTCCCGCGCTCGCGAACGGCGCTTCCGGCAGTTCCTGGCAAAGAAAGGACTCGCGGTCTCCTCGCTCTTCGTGGACGACGACCGCTTTTCCCCAGACCTGGCCGCCCTACTCAGGCCGGTGGGGATTTTCGCCTACAACGACATCACCGCCGCGAAAGTTCTCTCGGAGCTGCACACCCTGGGAGTCCAGGTACCGGAGCAGGCGGCGGTCATTGGCGTCGACAACGACCCCGACATCTGCGAGAACACCCGTCCGCCGCTGTCAAGCGTCGACCCGGACTTCGAGACGGCGGGACGGATGGCGGTCGAGGTGCTGTCCGCCGCCCTGTCCGGACGACGCAGAATCCCCATCCTCAAGTTCGGCGTCAGCGGTGTTGTCGAGCGCAGATCCACGCAGTCGGGCAAGACCGGCAGCCGCATGGTGTCGGAGGCGCGGGAAATCCTCAGGCGGCGCTACGGCGAACGGCTTTCACTGGAACTGATCGCCGGCGAGCTCAACATCTCGCCGAGGCTGCTCTCGCTGCGATTCCGCGAGATTACAGGCGGCACCGTCCACGCAGAACTTGAGGAGATCCGCCTGGCGGCCGCGCGGCGGATGCTCAAGTCGCGCACGCTGCCGGTCAAGGCCGTCGCCTCGGACTGCGGCTTTCCGTCGCTCGAGAACTTCTACCGCCGCTACCGCCGCCGCTACGGCACCACCCCTCGCAGCTCGTGACCATCCGCCGCGGAAGGTAGCTTACCAGCCGCGCAAAACTGCACAGACTGCGCCATATTTAACTGTAGTTCATTTCCGGGATCAGCATCGCCATGTACAGCGGCAAGGTCAATGCGCCTTCCCCGAAGTCGGCATCGCCAGCATGCAATATAATCGGCGTCGCCGCCTGCTGCCAGAACTTTTTCATGAACCGCTCCAGCGATATGGTCGAATAGTCGCCTGCGCTCTTGACTTCGACCGGGTGGATGTTGTGCCGCGCAGAAACCTTCGACTTGGCAAGAAGAAAATCGACTTCCATTCGGTTTGACGCGTTGCTCTGGTCGCTGTTGTAATGGTAGAACAGCGACTGGCCGGCCGCCTTCAGCATCTGCGCGACGACATTCTCGACCAGCATCCCCTTGTTCACCTCGAGCTTGCCGGTCAGGATCTTCCACTGCATATCGTAAGTCGCGTTGCTGTTTTCGGAGAACGCATGGCTGACCAGAAGACCCGTGTCGCCCATATAGCACTTGATCGACGTTCGGTCTTCGGACAGCTTGAGCCCGGCGCTGGGATCGGTGACGTTGCTTGAGATATTGACGGTCATCGACTCCGCAAGCCACTCAAAAGGAGAGTCCAACTCCCTCATCTTCACACCCTCCTTGACCAGCCCGGGCCTGAAGCGCTTCTCCTTCGCGCTCAGGGCGCCGGGAATGCTGTCCCAGATGGCGCGGACCTTGTGCTTCAGCCGTCCAGCGAACTTCCCGATGTCGTCGCGATAGAGATCAAGCACCAGACGCTTCGCGCTTTCCGCCGCCTTGATGTCTCGCCCGTCCGCGAACGCCTCCACCGCCTGCGGCATTCCGCCGACGACCAGATACTGGCGGAACAGTTCCATCGCCATCCGATGATCGCTTTGCCCCATCGGCTTTCCCTCTGCAAAGCGCCGGCGGATCAGCTTCATGACGGGTTCGGCCCCAAGCGCCCAGAGGAACTCTTCGAAATCCATGGGAAACATCTGAACCTTCATCTCTTCGCTCGGAATGACGATGTTGTCGACATTCTTCCTTATCGACACCAAGGAACCTGTTTCAAGGTAATGGAAGCGCCCGTCCTCGACCAGGTACTTAATCGCCTCGCGCGCACGGGGGAATCGCTGCACCTCGTCAAAGACGATGAGCGACTTCCCTCGGACCAGCCCGACCCTTGTACGCGCCTCCAGCAGCATGAAGAACTCGTCGAGATTGTCAAGTTTCTCCTCGAAAAGCTCCTTGATCTTCGAACTTGCCTTCGCGAAATCTATGATGAGGTGTGATTCGTACTCGTTTTGCGCAAATTCCCTGACAACCCAGCTCTTGCCGACTCGTCGCGCCCCTTCTATGAGCAATGCGCACTTGCCGGCGCTTTCACGCTTCCACTCGACCAGTTTCTCGTATATTTTTCGTTTCATGGCGTGGATTATAGCATAATCATTGTCACGCCGTCAATGCTTCGATACACCTTTTTAGCCAGCTGTTGCATGCGCTCACTACACCTTTTTAAACGCCATACTATTAGCCACAATACACCTATCCGGTCTCAGTGCCGCGGGGGTGTATACGCCGGCTACTTCAGGTAGATGACCGTGGGCAGGTTCTTCTGGCAGACGATCCTGGCGCCGGCGGGCAGTCCGCCCGCAGCCGCTGGACCATGCCCCGAAAGTGAGACACGAGTCTCCAATCTCGAGAATGGCTGTATTGTAGCATAAATGTCGGAGCTTCGACAAGGATGGGTAGGCTCCG
>CACXRO010000066.1 GCA_902770045.1 uncultured bacterium | reverse complement strand
GCCTTCTTGATCTTGTTGATGTCGAAGTCGAAGCCGAAGTCGGGGTCGCCGTCGAGGCAGTGCCACATGGTGATGATGTCGGGCTGGCAGGTGCCGCCGGACATCGGCGCCATCGAGAGGTCAAGCCCGTCCGCGCCGCCGCGGAGCGCCGCGAGGTAGCAGGCGACGCCGTTGCCGGCGGTCTCGTGGGAGTGGAACTGGATGTGCACCTTGTCGCCCAGGAGCGCGCGGCAGAGCTTCATCGTGTTGTAGACGGTCGTCGGCGTGGAGGTGCCGGAGGCGTCCTTGAACGCGACGCGGTCAAAGGGGATGCCGGCGTCCATGATCATCCGGAGGCGGTCGCGGTAGAACTCCTTGTTGTCGATGCCGGGCGGGAGGCCCATCATCGTCACCACCACCTCGTGGTTGAGGCCGGCGTCGTGGATGCACTGGCCGGACCACTTGAGGTTGTTGACGTCGTTGAGGGCGTCGAAGTTGCGGATGGACGACATGCCGTGCTTCTTGAACATGTCGGCGTGGAGCTTGATCATGTCGCTCGACTGCGACTCGAGGCCGACGACGTTCACGCCACGCGAGAGCGTCTGGAGGTCGGCCTCGGGCGCGGCGGCGCGGAACTTGTCCATGACGTCGAACGCGTCCTCCTGGCAGTAGAAGTAGCAGCTCTGGAACCGCGCGCCGCCGCCGGCCTCGAACCAGCGGACGCCGGCCGCGTACGCCTCCTCCACGCAGGGGAGGAAGTCCTTGGAGAGAACGCGCGCGCCGATGACGGACTGGAAGCCGTCGCGGAACGCGGTGAGCATGAACTTTACGTTTTTCTTAGCCATTGCTGTTGCCTTTGCTTTTTGGAAGTTGAAATTGCCTGTTTAGCCCCGCATCGCCACCGCGATGGCGAGGGCGACGTTCGCGTCGTCGTCCGCCGCGGCCGCGGCGGGCTTCTTCTTCGGCGCGTCCTGTGGCAGGATCGCGTCGAACCTGGCGACGACGCCCATCGAGAGCTTGGTGACGACGATGAGGAGGGAGAGAAAGCAGTAGACGATGCCCATTCCGGCGATCATCAGGACTATTCCTTGGCCTATCATAGGTGGTTGGGTGGTTAGGTGGTTGAGTGGTTGGGTGGTTGGGTGGTTGGGTGACTTTTCAACCTGTCCTTCACGGATTGATGTTCGTGAGCTGCAGGGTGTCGAAGTCGATGCGGCGGTAGTAGCAGTTCCTGGGTTCGCCCTGCTGGTTCTTGGTGTGGCAGATGCCGCCGCGGCAGGGGCGGACCACGTAGAGGAGCGAGTTCTGCTCGCAGTTGACGTAGGCCTCGAGGAGGTCGAAGGTCTCGCCGCTCGTCTCGCCCTTGAACCAGAGCTTGTTGCGGCTCGTCGACCAGAGGACGAGCTTGCGCTTGGCGAAGCTCTCCTTCATCGCGAACTCGTTGGTGTAGGCGACGAGGATCACCTCCTTGGTGTCCGCGTTCTGCACCGCGACGGGGATTACCCCGGGGTCGCACTCCGCCGCGCCCGCGGCGCGGGTCGCGGCGACCTGGGCGCCGACCTTCTCGAGCTTGGTGAAGTCGAGCGTCAGGTCCGATGATTCCTCCAGCTGTCCCATGTCCTGTCTTTCTCCTTCATTCGATTACGAAAGTCTGCCCCGGCGCCGGCGCCTCGACGTGGCGGATGCCCTGCTCGCGCAGGATGTCCGCCATCGCGGCGACCTTCTCCGGCTCGCCGTGCACGGCGAACGCGTGGCGCACGTTGTCCTTGATCTCGCCGATCCAGTCGACGAGCCCCGAGCGGTCGGCGTGGGCCGAGAGGGCGTTGATGACCTCGACGCGCGCCCGGAGCGGCACCTCCTCGCCGAAGACCTTGATCGTCTCGCGCTTTTCAACGATGCGCCGGCCGAGGGTGTTCTCGGCCTGGAAGCCGCAGATGAGGATGATGTTGTCCTCGTCCTGCGCGCAGTGCTTGAGGTGGTGGAGCACCCTTCCGCCCTCGCACATGCCGGACGCGGCGATGATGATCATCGGGCCGGGGGTGTCGTTGAGCGCCATCGACTCCTCGGGCGTCCCCACGAACACCATGTCCGGGTACTCGAGCGGGTCCTTGCCGGCCCAAAGCATCCGCCGCGCCTCCTCGTTGTAGACCTCGCGGTGCTTCGCGTAGATGCGCGTCGCCTTCTGGGAGAGCGGCGAGTCGATGTAGACCTTCACCTCTCGCGGCACCTTGCCGCGCTCGCGGAGGCGGTTCAGGTAGTAGATGATCTGCTGGGTGCGGCCGACGGAGAACGCGGGGACGAGCAGCTTCGCGTTGTGGCGGTCGATGTACTTGAGGTAGCGCTCGAGCCGCAGCTCCACGTCGTCCGCCGACGGGTGCAGGCGGTCGGCGTAGGTCGACTCGACGAGCAGGATGTCGGCGCCGGCGGGATACTCGTAGTGGCGCAGGATCGGCTGGTTGGGCTGTCCGAGGTCGCCGGAGAAGAGCAGGCGGTGGTTGTGGCCGCGGTCGGAGCGGATGTCGAGCTGGACGAGCGCGGAGCCGAGGATGTGGCCGGCGTTGAAGAGCTCGAGCGTCACCCCGCGCACGATCTCGCGCGGCTCGTGCATGTGCGTCGGGACGAAGAGCTGCATCAGCGCGTCGACGTCGCTCTCCTCGTAGAGCGGCTCGAACGGCTTCTTGCCCTCGCGGCGGCGCTTCTTGTTGACGTACTCGAGGTCGCGCTTCTGCAGGAAGCAGGAGTCGCGCAGCATCACGTCGCAGAGCTCGACCGTCGACTGCCGCGCGTAGACGCGGCCGCGGAAGCCCTGGCGGACGAGCTGCGGCAGGTTGCCGGAGTGGTCGATGTGCGCGTGCGAGAGCACCACGCAGTCGACCGTCTTCGGGTCGATCGTCAGGTTGCGGTTCCTCTCGAACGCCTCCTTGCGGTGGCCCTGGAAGAGCCCGCAGTCGAGGAGGATGCGCTTCCCGTTCGCCTCGACGAGGTGCATCGAGCCGGTGGTGGTCTGGGCCGCGCCGTGGAAGGAGATCCGCATCCCGCCCCCTCAGCCGAACTTGACGGGCTCCACGCCCCAGATGTTGCGCGCGTACTCCATAACCGCGCGGTCGGACGAGAACCGCCCCGAGCGGGCGATGTTGACGAGCGACATCCGGTTCCACTTCTTCGCGTCGCGGTACGTCGCGTCCACGCGGTCCTGCGCGTCGGAGTAGCTGCGCAGGTCGGCGAGGAGCATGTAGTAGTCGTTGTAGTCTATCAGGTTGCGGATGATCGGGTCGAAGAGGCCCGGCTCCAAGAGCGAAAACACGTTCGCCTTGATCATGTCGATCGCGGCCTTGATCTCGGGGTCGCCCTCGTAGCGCTCACGCGACGAGTAGGCCGGGCGCAGCTTCGCGACGTCCTCGGTGCGCAGGCCGAAGAGGAACATGTTGTCGTCGCCGACCTCCTGGTTGATCTCCACGTTCGCGCCGTCGTAGGTGCCGAGCGTGAGCGCGCCGTTCATCATGAACTTCATGTTGCCGGTGCCGGACGCCTCCATGCCCGCGAGCGAGATCTGCTCCGACACCTCGGCCGCCGGCATGATCTTCTCGGCGAGCGAGACGCGGTAGTCGGGGAGGAAGGCGACCGAGAGGCGGTCGCGCGTCTTCGGGTTGGAGTTGACCACGTCGGCGATGCCGTGGATGAGGCGGATGATGAGCTTCGCCACGTAGTAGCCCGGCGCGGCCTTGGCGGCGAAGATGAACTGCCGCGGCACCGGGTCGCAGGAGGAGTCGTTGAGGAGCCGGTTGTAGAGCATCACGATGTAGAGCGCCAAGAGCAGCTGGCGCTTGTACTCGTGGAGGCGCTTGACCTGGACGTCGTAGATCGCGTCGGGGTTGAGCCGGATGCCGTGGTTGCGCTTCGTCCACTCCGCGAGCGCGACCTTGTTCGCGCGCTTGATCGCCGCGAGCTCGCCGAGGAAGCCGTCGTCGCCGACGAAGCGCTCGAGGCCGCGGAGCTCGTCGAGCTTGGTGATCCAGCCGTCGCCGATCTTGCCGCTGATGAGGCTGGAGAGGGCCGGGTTGGCCTTGAGGAGCCAGCGTCGCGGGGTGATGCCGTTCGTCACGTTGCGGAACTTCTCCGGCCAGAGCTCGTAGAAGTCGCTGAACAGGTTCTCCTTGAGGATCTTGGTGTGGAGCTCGGCGACGCCGTTGACGGACGAGGTGCCGACCACGGCGAGGTTGGCCATGCGCACGTAGCGCTCGCCGTTCTCGTCCACGAGCGACATCCGGCGCAGGCGCTCGAGGTCGCCGGGATGGCGCGAGGAGACCTCCTGCAGGAAGCGGCCGTTGATCTCGTAGATGATCTGCAGGTGGCGCGGCAGCAGCCGCTCCATCATCGACACCGGCCACTTCTCGAGCGCCTCCTGGAGGATGGTGTGGTTGGTGTAGCCGGTGGAGCGGCGGGTGAGGTCCCACGCCTGGTCCCAGCCGAGCCCCTCGAGGTCGATGAGCTGGCGCATCAGCTCGGGCACCACCAGCGCGGGATGGGTGTCGTTGAGCTGGATGAACACCTTGTCCGGCAGCGTCGCCCAGTCCTTGTTGGTCCGGCGGAAGCGGCGCAGGATGTCGCGGATCGAGCAGGCGACGAAGAAGTACTGCTGGCGGAGCCGGAGCTCCTTGCCGGCCGACGTGTTGTCGTTCGGATAGAGGACCTTGGTGAGGTTCTCGGCGAGCACCTTGGTCTCAACCGCCTTCACGTAGTCGCCCTTGTTGAAGTCCTCGAGGCCGAAGTCGTCCACCGCGTGCGCCGACCAGAGGCGGAGCGAGTTCACCGCGTTGCAGTAGCCGACGATCGGCATGTCGTAGGGCACGCCCTCGACCGTCTCCGCCGGCACCCACACCCAGCGCGAGGAGCCCTTCTCGGTGCGGCACTCGACGTGACCGCCGAAGTGGACGTGCTGCGCGTACTCGGGGCGCGCCATCTCCCACGGATAGCCGTTCTTGAGCCAGTGGTCGGGCTCCTCCACCTGGCAGCCGTTGACGATCCGCTGGCGGAAGATGCCGTAGTCGTACCTGAGGCCGTAGCCCATGCCGGCGAGGTCCAGGGTGGACATAGAGTCGAGGTAGCACGCCGCGAGGCGGCCGAGGCCGCCGTTGCCGAGGCCGGCGTCGGACTCGTAGTCGCGCAGGTTGTTCCAGTCGATGCCGTACTCCTTGAGCGCGTCGCGGCAGAGGCTGTCGGCCTTGAGGTTGATGACGTTGTTGCCGAGCATGCGCCCGATGAGGAACTCGAGCGACATGTAGTAGACGCGCTTGGTGTTCTGGCGCCCGTACTCCTCCTGGGTGCTGATCCAGCGCTCCACGATGCGGTCGCGCACCGCGTTCGCGAAGGCGGTGTACTCGTCGCGCTCGGTCGCGCGCGTCTCGCCCTTCGCGAGCGAATACCTGAGGTGCCAGGCAAAATCCTCCTTGAGCCCCTCGACCGACATCTCAACCCGGCGATCCTTCTTCTTTGCCATCTTCTTTCCTGCGTCCTGTTGTTTTGCTGCTGTTGCTGTTTGCTGTTTTCTTACTTGAAGAGACCCTTGACCGCGTCCACCGCGGCGCTCGCGCCGTCGCTCACCGCGTCAGCCGCGGCGCTCGCGCCGTCGCTGACCACGCTGGCCGCGGCACTTGCCCCGCCGCTGACCGCGTCCACCGCGGCGCTCGCGCCGTCGCTCACCGCACTGGCAGCGGCCGCAGCACCGTCGCCAACCGCGCCGGCGAGCGCCTTCGCCCCGTCGCCCACGGCGAGCGCACTCTTGAGGATCGCCTGCCAGACCTGGTCGACGATGTCCCCGAGCGAGGCGCCGTCGGACTCCTTGCCGATGTCGGTCAGGGTGATCGACGGCACCGGAATCGTGACATAGCCGTACTTGACGCGGATGTCCTTGATGACGAGCTTGTCGATGACGAGCTTCCTCGCCGCGGCCTCCGCCGCAGCCTCCGCCTCCTCCTTCTTCAGCTCGTACGCCTTGCGCTCCTCGGCGGACATCTTCTCGAGCTTCGCCTTTTCGGCTTCGGCCTCGGCCTGCTCCGCCGCCTCCGCGGCGGCCTTGTCCTGGGCCTTGCGCGCCTTCGCCTCGGCCTGCTTGAGCTCGTAGCTCTCGCGGCCGCCGGCGACGTTGTACTGGATCTGCTTGAAGTTGTCGACCCCGTTTTCGCCGCCCTTGACGTAGGAGGCGAAGAGACCGTCGACCGATACCTCTTCGATGTGGATGTACTTGTAGCCCAGGGTCGACATCGCAACGTCCACCACCAGGTTGGAGAGCGCGACCGCTACCGGCTCGTCGTATCCCTCGGGGTTGCCGAGCACCATCTTGCCGATTTCGAAGCGACCGGTGTAGGGGTTGAGGTAGAGGTGCCCCAAGTTGAATTCGGTCTGGGTCATCTGCGACACCGCGATGTTCGCCGCGGGCTTCACCACCGGGCCGAGCCAGAGCGGAAGGGTCGCCACCAGCAGCACCACGAGCGCGACGGCGATCAGCACGACGTACATCACGAACTTTAGGAACTTCTTCATGTTTGCTTCTCCTTGCGAGGTTGTTGTTTTTACTTCAAGTCGTCCACGGTGATCTTGGTGCGATGGCCCGAGCCGATCGTCTCCACCTCCATCACGTTAGCCATCCAGCGGTCGCCGAACTTCTTGAGCCGCGTCCCCCAGAGCCGGCGCACCGCCTGGCCGTCCCGGAGCTCCTCGGCCTGCATCAGCGCGCCGGTCTTGCGGTCCACCCACGCGCGCACCGTGCGTCCGCCGCGCTTTAAGAGCACCACCGCGCACTTCTGGCCGTGGACGGACTCCGCCTCGCGCTCGGCGTCGAACTCGAAGTCGTCCCACCACAGGTACTCGAGCGAGAGGTCGCTCCAGGTGACGTCGGTGCCGAGGATCGGCTGGTCGAGCTCGCCCGGCTTCGGGTCGAGCGGCCTGCCGTCCACCGCGAGCCGCGTCACCGAGTTGGACCTCGCAAGCTCGTAGGTGTGGCGGGCCTGGGAGATCCCGCGGCGGTTGCGCAGGTTGATCTCCCCTCGGATCTCGATGTCCGCGGGAATCATCGCGCGGCAGCTTTCCACCAGCTCGCGCGGCGTCGCGTTGGTGGAGATGAGGAGGCTGGCAAGGAGCGCAATCACTTCACCGCCTCCTCCAGCGCCGCGTTCCGCGGACCGCCCATCGCCCTCCCGGTCTCGTAGTAGCGCCGCGCGCCGTCCTTGTTGTCGGGATACGCCTTCAGGATGAGCCGGGCCATGTTGTAGTAGGCGTGGTACGACTTCGGGTTGGACTGGATCGCCTGGTCGAGCGTGTGCTCGGCATCGCGGTACTTGCCCTGGGCGGACTCCATCATCGCCCTCAGGTTGAGCGCCGCCGCGTCGTTCGGCTTCGTGCGCAGCGTCTCCGCGATGTCGGCGTCCGCCGCCGCGTAGTCGCCGTCCGCAATCGCCTTCGCGATCCGCTGCTGGCGCGAAAGCGCCTTCGCCGGCGCAGGCGCCGCGGGTTTCGCCGCGGGTTTCGCCCTGGGCGCAGGCGCAGCCGGGGCGGGCGCGGACGCGGGCACCTCGGCCGCAGGCGCGGGCGTTGGCTCCTCGGCCGCGGGCTCCGTCGCTGGCGTCGCCGCCTTTGCCGCGGCGGCCTTCTCTTCGGCGAGCTTCTTCTCGAGCTCCGTCGTGTCACTCACTGCGACCGCCTTGGAGTTCTCCTTCACCTGCAGGAACTTGAGCGTGTCGATCTTCGTCTTCACGTACGCGCGCTTGGTCTTCACTGTCGTGAACTCCGGCTTCTTCATCTGGTCGGGATATTCCGCCTCGACCATGTCGAGCGCGCGGAGCGCAGCCTCGTAGCAGGCGATCGCCTCGTCGAACTTGCCGTCGTACTCGAAGTCGGTCGCAGCGTCGATGTTGGTGGAGGCCGGCTCCATCAGCTCGGAGACCCGCGGAATGACCTCTTCGTCGTCGGACCCGAAAGGCCAATACCAGCTACCCAGCGCTCCCAGCGAGAGCGTCGCAGCGACAGCGAATACACCGAATCTGACCATTGGTGTGTATTATACCAAAAATCGGGCCAGCCAGGGGTGCCGTTTTCTCAACCACGCCCAAAAGCGGCGAGTTTTCTAAAGGCCGACATTATCGCGGCGTATCGCTCGTCCGAGTTGGATTCAGTCTGCACAAAACCAAGCACCGCATCCTCAAGCCCGCTGCAGTTGACATACTGGGCAAACTTCTCGTGTCGATTGCAAGAGTAAACGCAAGTTCTGGAATTACGCCACAACAAGACCAAAATATGATAGACTATTAGACAACCCTATGGGACGCCCCAGTCATGGGCGCTCAGAAGAGATGATAGCGTCGCGAGAGGATGAATCTCGGGGTCGCCATTGGCAGCGCTAAGACTCCACCAAGCAGCCCTGTCTTTGCGAAGCAGCCTCTTGCGCATATCTGTATTACGTCTCGCCCGTCATTGCCGGACTCACCGCAAGTGCCATGGCCGTCACGGTTGCGGCAGCATTGTCTCGTATATCCAACAGAAGTGACAAATACTTGCTATCGTGTATGATAGCAAACATTTGACAGCCTCGATTGAAATACTAAACGAAACTCCGACAACAAGACTGCGTTCTGTTGCCCACAGCAGACACTAAACTTTCGTTTAGTTTTTCAATCGACAGGCAAACTTCTCGGCGATGCTCGGGCCAACCGCCTGATTGGACAGTATTTCCTCAGCGACGCCAGGACGGCCATTGAAAAGGCAAATGACATCCTCGAAATCAGTGCTGGCAACGAAATCCCCTCTCCCTCTGCTTTCAAACGCCTCCAGCTTCAGCGCAGCGAAGAACGGCGGCGTCACGACTTTCACCTGCCTACCTTCGACGGTCAGGGACGCTGCGGACTCGAGAGCAGCCTCAAACCACCTGGACTCCCAGCCGAGCACCTCTTCCCGCACCGGTAGCACATCGACGACCAACCCGTCGACGTTCCATCTGCATATGGGCGCGCCCTCGCTACGCCGGAAAGCCTGTCGTGGAGTCTGGCGATTGCTGCGGAAGTGTCGTTCATGCCATCATCTCCCCAAGTCTTTCCCTCGCAAACTCGCGCTCCCGCAGGCGACCGCCGCGCAGCATGTCGACAAGCGCCAGGCGATCGTACAGCCGGCAATCGGCGGCGGCCGCCGCCGGAACGGTCCTGTACAGCGGCTCGACTTCGCGGCCAACCGCAGTGCCAGCTTCTGATTGCCACACGGGGATGGAACCGGATATGGCAAACGCCTGCTTAGATATCGGCGCTGCATAGGCAGTGGGCATCCCCTTCGCGATTGTGCCGCGCACATTGAGCGGAAACGCATAGCGAAGACCATGTGCAAGGAACTCCATGGCATTCTGCTTAAGCACGCGTCTATCACCGGCTACCAGCGCAGCCGCCCGGAGCCGACTAACCGCCGCATAAGCTTCGGCGACGCTTATGCATGCTCGTTTTGCCAGCATGGCGTACGATTCGCCAGCAGCTTCGCCGTCCATAAGCACGGACAGCATAACTATGTCTTGTCCCTTAAGCATAACGCCTCCATTATTCGCAATTCGCGAATAGTATATCATAACCGTCATGTATGCGTCAAACGGCAGAGATGGTGACGGGCGCGTTGGACTTCCAATTTCACCCTCCTCGCGCACTACCACCGGATTTATATAAATGCGGCGGTAGCAGCGGCAGTACGAAAGATTGCAATCTGATACTGAGATTACGGTGCGGACGAAATCCAGCGACAGCGGAAACGCCGCGCCTGGCACATATTCACTTTTTGCCTCCACCATACATATCTAGCTCCAACTCTGTCGACAAGTCAATCTCACGAATAAATCTTGCCAAGTGCATAAGACTCAGAATCTCAATCTTTGCATCATAATCCAATTTCCCAAAGCACGCGCTTCTAATCATGGAAAAGCCATAGGAATCCATCGCAAATGGATATTGGACTGCTTCAGCAGCAATGAATATGCCAAGATAGCTGACGCAATCTTCCGTATGGACAAATTCTCCATATCCAGCGGCAGTGTCAATGATTCTTTGACCACCCTGTGAATGCATCAACCTCTGGAACACGCGAGAATACCCCCATTTCTCCAAAATGCGCAAAAACTTAATTAAAAGTCGCTGCTCTTCCTCATCAAACTCATCTGGCGCGAACGACGACATGGACATCATAGAAAAATCTCTGAATTTATCATCTAACTCCGCCCAGAGGCTTTTGCTAGACAACCGTTTAACATCACCCACAAGTGGCTTCAAGTCCTCCGCCGACGCGGCGGAAACGGCGAACGGCGCAGTAGAGCGCATGGTGTTGCTCGGTCTCACGCCGCGTATTATACCAAATTTCGCGACAATGAGATCACGGTGCGGACGAAATCAACTGCTGTGTCGATTGCAAGAGTAAACGCAAGTTCTGGAAGCGTTTACCTTTTCAAAGGGAGGATCCTGGCCTTCATCGGCTGAACATATGGGTTGCCCCCCATA
>CACXRO010000065.1 GCA_902770045.1 uncultured bacterium | reverse complement strand
GGCTCGATGTGGATGTCGGTCGCGCCCTGGCGGTCGGCCTCGGCGATGATCTGGTTCACGAAACGGACGATCGACGCCTCCTCGCCCATCTCGTTGACGTCGATCTTCGTCATCGTGCCGATGTCGTCGCCGACCTCGTAGCGGCCGTCCTCGAGCATCTTCTCGATCGCCTCGGCGCCGACGCCGTAGTACTTCTTGACGGCCTTCTCGACCTCTTCGCGCGGCGCGAGCGCCACCTTCACCGCCACCCCGGCCGCGAGCCGCGCGCCATCCGCCGCCGCGGTGTCGAACGGGTCGGAGGCGACGATGGTGAGCGTGCCGCCGTCGAGCCGGAACGGCAGCACGGTGAACTGGTTGACCGCCGCGGCGGTCAGCTTCTGCAACGCCTCGGGGGACGGGTTCTGGCGCGAGAGGTCGACGGTCTCGAGGCCGAGCGCGCGCCCGACGGCGGCGAGGAACTCCGCCTCCTTCACGCCGCCGAACTTGACCGCCGCCTCGGCGAGCCCCATGCCGGGGTTCGCGGCGCGCTGCGAGACGATGCGCTCGATGGCCTCGTCGGAGTAGACGCCCGTCGACTTCAGGATCAGCGTGGCCAGTGAGGAGCTTTCGGACATTGCGGTGGGATTCCTTGTGCGGTGGTCAGACTACGGGACGGATGTACTTCGACTTGAGCGCCCGCCAGAGAACGACGCAGAACGCCGACAGCGGAATCGCCAGCAGCATCCCGAGGAGCGGACCGAGGAGCGTCGACCAGAGGAAGAACGAAAAGATCACCCCGGCGTAGCCGAGCCCGGTGCGGCCGCCCTGGATCTTCGGAGTGATGAAGTAGCCGTCGAGCAGCTGCCCCGCAAGCCACACCCCGAGCACCGCCACCAGCCGCAGCGACGAGCCGCCCGCGCCGAAGTAGGCGAGCGGCAGCGCGACCGGCAGGCAGACGAGCGAGCCGAGGAACGGCACCAGGTTGATCGTGCCGAGCGCGAAGCCGACGAGGAAGCCGTAGGGCAGCCCGACGAGCGTGAAGCCGACGCCATAGAGCACGCCTTCCACGAGGCAGATCACCGCCTGGCGCTGGAAGAAGGAGACCAGGATGCCGGTGAACGCGTCGAACTGCTCCGCCACGAACGCGCGCGTCTCGGGCTTGAGGAACGCGAGTTCGTCCACAATCTCGCTGCCGCGGCGCTCGCGCGTGGTGAGGAAGAAGACGAAGAAGATCACCGTCACCAGCGCGGAGACGAGCACGCCGAGGAGCTTCAGCGCGCCGGTGCCGGCCTTGAGCGCAGTCGCGCCGTATTGGGTGTAGAAGTCGCCGAGGCTCTCGTAGGGGACGCCCATCTGCACCAGCAGCGAGTGGAGGCGCGGAAAGGTCCCGCGGAACCACGCCGTCACCTGCGCGGCGAGGTGCGGGCCCTGGGAGATGAGATTGGAGATCTGGTCCACCACCACCGCGCCGGCGTACCACACCGCGAAGCCGACCGGCACGAAGATCGTGGCGCACATGACGACAAGCGCCAGCGTCGGGTTGTGCACAAGCCGCCGCCACCAGTGGTAGTAGGGCCGGAAGAAGAGCGCGAGGAAGAACCCCAGGAGCACCGGCACCAGCGCCGGCGAGGCAAACGCGAGCGCCCGGAGCAGGAACCAAGCCACGAACGCGGCGAACGTCAGCAGCGCCACCGTCGCCAGCACTGCAAGCCCGTTCGCGCCCGACCGGCGCGGACGATCCTGCCCGCCAACACTCTTTTCTTCCACCATGTGGGCGTATTATACCATAAATATCACCAGAACTCCCAGCGGCCGGCGAAGATTACCAGCAGACCGAGCGCGAAATTGGTGACGGCGTGGGCGGCAATCGCGGACGGAAGGCCGAACCGCCGGGCGACGAGTCCGTAGACGACGCCCGCCACCGCGCCCACCGCCCAGCGGTCGCCGTGCTCGACGGCGAAGAGCGCCACCATCCACCAGAACCCGGCGAAATCCACCAGCCACCGGCGGAAGAAAAGCTCCTCCGCGGCGGAAATGACGAACGCGCTCGCCGCCAGCTTCGCAATGGTAAGCGCCCAGCCGCAGACCTCGGGTGAATACGGCGAATCCGCCGCGGCGAGCGGCGCGGCCGCGGGAATCCCCGGGAGCGAGCCGAGCCACATTTCCGGCGCAATCCAGATGACAAAGACAAGAAGGCCGGCGAGAACGGAGAAAGCGGCTTTCGTGATTCGCGGTTCGTGATTCGCGGCGGGGGTCGGGACAGGATTTACAGGATTGGGGGCTTGGCGGAGGAGCGTAGGGAGGGCTGCGATGAGCAGCGCCGCGGTCACGGCGCCGCGGACGGCATACGCCCAGGCGGTCGCGGGCAGCGTGACCATGAGCTCCATCCAGGCCGCGTAAGGGGCGACGAGGGCCACGCTGCGCTTCGCGCCGTCCGTCATCGCCGCACCCCCTACTTCGCCTTGAGCGACCGCTTGAGAATCGCCAGCAGCCGGCGACGGTCGTCGACCGACATCGCGGCGATCTTCGTCTCCCACTCGGTCTCGAACTCGCTCTTCTCCTCGGCGAAAGAGAGGAAGTGCGCCTTCAGCACCTTGCGCGCCGCGTCGAGGTGGCGGCGCACCTCGGGGTTGAGCTCGTCCATCACCAGCGCGTTCTCGGCGTGGAGCGCCGGAAAGCGCGGCGAGACGAGGTAGGCGGTGAAGCTCGCGCCAACGCCGGTGCGGACGCCGGCGGGCAGCTCGTGGAGCTGGAAGCCGTCGGGTCCGGCGAGGATGAGCTTGCCGGAGCCGGCGAACTTGCGCTTCCACTCGATAACCTCGAGCTTCGCCTCCTGCCCGCCCTCCACCGTCAGCTTGTAGTCGGTCGCGCGCTTCTGCACGATCACCGGGGTGACGGGCAGCCCGTTGAAGTAGATGCGCACGTGCGGATAGCTCTTGAGGTATAGCGCGAAACGCGCGGCGAGGCTGCGCACCGCCTCGCCCGCGTCAAGCAGCGAGTCGCAGACGGCGCGTGCGCCGGTGATATACACCTCGGTGCCGGTCGCGGGACCGACCTCGGCAGAGTCGAGCTCGAAGACGCCGGGGCGATCGGCCTCGCCGACGATGCGGTAGGACATCAGCTCGCCGCCGATGCGCATGGTGGTGCGCCACTCGGCGTGGAGGCCGAGCGCGAAGGCGCGGAAGCGCCCGCGGCCGTGGCGGCCGTGGAGGCGGCGTCCAGCGGCGGGGGTGTTGCCGCCTTCGCGCTTCCAGCTGCCGCCGAGGTTGCCGAAGGTGGCGTCCGCCTTGAGGACGTCGATGCCGGTGCCGTCGTCGACTACCCTCACCGCCTCCACTCCACCGAGCGGGTTGGTGAGGACGTCGACCTTGACCTCGTTAGCGTCCGCGTCAAGCGCGTTCCAGACGAGCTCCTCGACCGCCGAGAGCGGCGTGCCCTTGAAAAGCGACTCGATGTGGTCGGCCTGGGCCTGGACGTATATCTGCTTGCTCATGTTCTGGTTTCGCTCCTCGTGGCCTGGCGGCGCGGCCGAACTGCCGCGCCTACGCCTCCATCGGCTCGACCGCGCCGGACTTCGTCACCTTCTCGATGCGAAGGCGGATCGCGTCGAGGCTTTTCTGGCACTGGGCCACGAGTTTCCTGCCGTCCTCGAACGCGGCGATCATCTCGTCCAGCCCCATCTCGCCGGACTCCATCTTGGAGACCAGCGCCTCAAGTTTCTTGAGGCTGTCCTCGAACTTCACTTCCGCCGCCATGTCACTTCGCGTTGCGCATGCACATGGTGACGGTCTGCACGGTGTTCGGCTCGATGACGATGTCAATCGCGCGGGCGTCGGGCTTCATGCCCTCGTACTTCTCCATCGCCACGCCGTCGTAGCCCCACTGCGTGTCCTCCCAGGAGAGCTGGCGCCAGGGCTTGGCGTCGCCCGGCACCTCGCGGCAGTCGAGGAACTGCTCGGGGCAGCTCACGGTGCGGTAGGTGGGCGCCGCGAGCAGCTTGCCGGCGACGGCGACGCGGACGGTCTCCGGCGTCTGCTTGGTGTTGACCATCATGAGGCAGAGCTCGCCGAGGTTGTCGCTCGTCGCCGCCACCCACTCGACCTCGCCGTCGACCTTGGGGGCCTTCTTGCGTCCGTCGACGCCGCCCTCCTTGAGCGCGCGGCGGCGGGCGTAGACCTGGTCCATCACCCGCGAGGAGGTGTAGAACGTGTCCTCGACGTCGGTCGCCTTCGAGGTGCCGTGGTGGAAGAGGAGCGGATGCTCCTTGATGCCCTCGGTGAGAATGCGGTAGACGGCGCCCATGCCGCCGATGTCGAGGTGCGGACGGTTGTACGGCGAGCGCATGTCGCGGTATTCACCGCCGGCGTCGCGCCACTGGATCACCCAGTTCTTGCCGGTGGACTGGTAGATGCCGCCGGAGATCGCCAGGATCTGGTGGTGGTTGTAGCCGTCTACCTCGGGCTGCATGATCATCGAGAGCGCGTAGTGGCCCATCACCAGCGACTCGCGGAACATGCGCTGGCAACGGTTGTCCTCGTCGGAGCGCGGACGGATCTCGGTTAGCCAGTACTGCTTGCCCTTGAGCTCGGGGAACGCCTCGCAGAACGCGCGGAAGCGCTTGATGCCGTGGTAGGAGCAGCTGTAGGGCGACTCCGCGCCGTAGGCGTGCCAGATGACGTGGGTGATGTGCTTGAGCGCGCCGAGCTCGGACATCTTCGTCACGAACTGGGCCGAATAGCGGTTGAAGTCGCCCGCGGCGAAGTAGGTGTTGCGCTCGATCTTGCCTTCGCTCAGCATGCGGTTGCGGACCTGCGTGATGTCGGGGTTGAGCTCGAAGAGCTCGGCGATGTTGATGCCGAGCTTGATGCCGGGCCAGATCTTGACGAGCTTCTCCACGACCTCGGCCCAGTGCGGCGCGAGATTCGGGTAACTGGGGCTGTAGTAGGTCTCGTTGCCGAGCTCGAAGCCGGCGACGACGTCCTTGTACTTGTTGTCGACGATCCACTGGACGAAGTCGTAGATTCCCTGCTTGTGATTGTCGCCCCAGCATTCGAGGGTGAAGACCACCTTGAAGCCGTTCTCCTTCCAGAACTTGAACGCGGCGTCGGGGTTGGAAAGCGGCTTGCCGTCCTTGTCTTTCTTGTTGCGCTCCTCGAACCAGGCGTTGGCGCTCCACATGCGCTGGAACCAGGCGCCGGCGTCCTTCATCGCCTGCGCGGTCTCGAACTTGTGGTCCTGGAACCAGTAGGTGTCGGGGTCGGCCGGCAGTCCGTAGCCGTAGAAGCGGCAGCCGGCGTAGCCGATGATCGGTCCGCAGGTCGATTTCCTTACGTCCTTGACCGGCTTCCCCGAGAGGTCGAGGTCGATCTTGAAGTCCGCCATGGACGGCCCGGCGCAGGCCAGGACCACAACCGCGGCGATTTTCGCTTTTGCGTTCATTTGTTCTCCTTTTTTTGTTTTTGAAAAATGTCGTAATGAGTATAGTATAGCAAATCCCGGTTCTGCGCGCAACGGCGGCGCGAGTGGTTTTCTTTTAGCCGCAACCACCTTCGCCAAGGCTACGGTGGTCAAGAAGAACGCAAAGGTCGCAAAGTGCACCCCTGCTAGTGCATCCGCTTCGCGGACAGCCTACGGCTGGGGGATATGCGCAAACTGCCGCGGGATCCTCTCTAATCCCCAGGCCTCACATAGTAGCCGCCGTTTTTGGGAGCGCCTCGATATTCAATCTCGCCGGATTCTTTCAACGACTTGATATATCGCGAAACCGTGGGGATGCTTTTGCCAATGTGGGTTGCGATTTCATTCGTCCGAACACCAGGGCGCCTGGCTATGGTTTCAAGAACGGCTTTCGCAACCATGCAGTTTACTCTATCATTTACTCTATCATCCCCTTTGTCATTTACTCTATCACCGTCAATGGCTATGGATTGTCCCATGAGGCGGAGAAGCTCCTTCTGCGTCTCGCAAACGCGGTCGCGTATGAACCGCACGAACGGCGCAGGCATCCGACCTGCCTTGTCCAGCGCCGCGATGTACTCGTGCCGACAGATCGGAGGTATGATGGCGAGCGTCCATCCCGCCCTGAGCAGCGCAAGATTCATGAGAAGCCTGGCAACGCGGCCGTTCCCATCCACAAAAGGATGTATGTAGACAAACTTCTGATGGACAAGTGCCGCGAACTCGACGGGGTGCAGCCGTCCCTCGTTCGCGGCCATCCATTTCACGAAATCCGCCATCAGCGCGGGAACTTTCTCCGGCGCGGGCAGAACTCGGCGCGATCCCGAAATGAACACCCGGACTTTCCGCCACGTGCCGGCATTGTCCTTGTCAATCTGGCCGTAGAACAGGCGATGCAGTTTAAGGATGTTCTCCTCCGTGACCGGCTCATCCTTTGTCAGCTTGTAAAGGAAGTCGTATGCCTTCGCGTGGCCTGTCGCTTCATATACATCCTTGAGCGGCTTGCCGCCGATGGTAAGGCCATCCTCTATTACGACCTTGGTCTCGCTCTCTGTGAGCGAATTGCCTTCAAGCGCATTGCTGGTGTAGGTCAATCCGACGCGATAGTAGTCGCGCAGTGATTTCAGCGTCTCTTTGGGGAACGGCCTCAACGCGGCAATCCGCGCCGCGTAGATGTCGCAATCCTTGAACTCGCTCTTTTTCATCGCCATTTTATTAAAAGCCTCCTATCCCATCAAATCCCAGCAGATTGGCCGCATTAATTGCTTCTGCTAATGTGTATTATACCAAATCTGCACACCTGCCGCGCAAACTGCCGGGCGTTCCCACTTATTATAATATGTGGGCAAGGGCGGGGATCGCCAAACTGCCGCGGAGATTACGGTGCGGAAGAAATCAAACTGCC
Source organism: uncultured bacterium (assembly GCA_902770045.1). Taxonomy (GTDB): domain Bacteria; phylum Verrucomicrobiota; class Kiritimatiellia; order RFP12; family UBA1067; genus UBA1067. Next base: position 1,198 of record CACXRO010000065.1, on the reverse strand, counting down.
GCGGAATCTGCCGCGGGCGCCAGGCCAGGTTCACAGTAGAAATTTGCGCCGCAATATGGTATCATTCATACCATGAAAACCAACCGAAGCCACAGAGCCACAGGAAGACCCAGAGGTCGCCCGCCGAAGCTGGAATGGGATATCGACAACCAAGTGCTGAACTCACTTGAACGGCGGATCGACCCAGCCACATCCATGGTTCGCCCCAACTGGAAAGGCATGGCCAGGGAACTGCATGTAAGCCGTTCGACCATTAGCCGCATCGTCAAGCGTCTGCGGAGTTCCGGCGTAATCGAGAGCATCACAGTTCCCGTCCGCCCTGGCTCAAAGATCCTTCATGTCTACTATAGGATCAAGAACCTCCAATCCAGCGACAGCGGAAACACCGCGCCTGGCAACTGATCCGCCCCTTGGGTCTCAAAACTCCCCGCTATGGGTCTCATAATACCCATCGGCGTAGGCAGAGCCTTTCGCGCCTAGGTCTCATAATTCCCCTCATAGGGTCTCATAATTCCCCCGCGCAGGTCTCAAAATCCCCCTCTAAGGGTCTCAAAAATCCCCTTCCTTACCCCTTGCCGCGCAAACTGCCGCGGAGCGCCGGCGACGCTTACCCACGCACAAAGACAAGCTTATACAGTAGAATATATACAGAAGGGTCCGACCCTTTTGACCCTTATTGTCGGCCCCGCAAAATCATAGGGATCATCCTTGTCGCTTAGTAGCTCTTCTTCGGGAAAAACTCACTATCACCCCGCAAAGAGAAACGCTTAATGAAATTACAAATACGATAGCACAAACATAAAAGGCCCTCTCCAATGTTGATTGTCTCTCCGGCACCACATCAATAAAACTGATTATTGTTAGTGTACACAATGAAAGAATTAGGCAACAATTGGAGATCCGCACAAGGTTCTTACTCGCATTTTTTGTCATTTTTACACCCTCCACTATTCTAAAACAGAGGGGACAGACCCCTGCCTCCTTCTAATGGCGCGGCGGAAACGGCGAACGGCGCAGTAGAGCGCATGGTGTTGCTCGGTCTCACTGGCGTGTATTATATCATATCCGCCGCGATGAGATTTTGGTGCGGACAAAATACAATCCGATTATCGCGCATAAACCGGGACAACATCATCTGTCACCACCTACAATTAGCAGAATTACGGAGATAAGAAACAATAGTATTGGTAAGGTAAAA
>CACXRO010000064.1 GCA_902770045.1 uncultured bacterium | reverse complement strand
ATGGGATGCGCTCCAGACAAAGCACATCAGGACAGCCAGCATGGACGCGAGGAAGTCGAGAGCCGACCACAGGCGCTTGCGCGCGACGTAGAACGCGCCGAGGTTGAGGACGAGGAGGTAGGCGTCGAGCCAGAGCGGGAAGCCGCTGTCGCGTCCGGCGATCACCGGGACGAGATATCCGCCGACGAGCCCCATCACAGCGATGTAGGGCGAGCGGAGGTAGACGGCCATTACCCCTGCGCAAAGCGTAACGGCGGCAAGCGCGGCAAACGCGAAGACGGGCGAGGCGATCACGGGCGGATCGAAGAAGCGGTGGCCAAGCCCGAAGCCGAGGTACAGCGCGACGACGCCAAGCGCAGCGATGGCGTGCCCGATAAGTGAATACTTCTCTTTCTTCACGAGCCGCGAGCCACCGACGCAGCCGACCATGCCCCAGAAGAGCGTCGCGGCGACGCGTCCAGTCGGGCCCATCCATCCACGGTCGATCGACAGTTTCACGAAATAGATGAGCGCGCCGACAATCAGCGCCACGCCGATGCGGATAAGCCAGCGCGTGGCAAAGGCGAACTCGTGGGTCATCCCCTTCGGCGCGAAGTCGCCGCGAACGGCAAGCCAGTCCTCGACACGCATCCAGAAGAGGTCGATCGCCGTCGGTTCGTAGGGTGTTTTGGGTGTTTCACACAGAGGCACGGAGGCACAGAGGTCGGTTTGGGGGGCTGGGGGCTTGGCCCCCAGTTCTAAACTCCGCTGCGCATCAGCATCTTTACGCGAGACAATATTCTCTGTGTCTCTGTGGCTCTGTGTGAGATCTGCCGACGCAGAAGAATTATCGCACGGAGACGCAGAAACAATATTCTCTGTGTCTCTGTGCCTCTGTGTGAAATCAATCACAGTAAGTTTTAGCGCGAGGTCTGTGACCTTATTTTCGAGTCCACAGACCTTCACGAGTATTACGATAAGCAAAACCGGCACACTCAAGAGAGCGAGCGCAGCAAGTATTATTGCGTCCATCATTTTACCTCCTTTTGTATTACTTCAATTGTTGTTTTACTTTTTCGAACGCGGCGCGCATCTCCGCCTCGCGGCCCCAGGCAGTGCGCAGCTTGTCCGGGTCGATGATGCGGCAGTGGCCCGTCACCTTGTTCTTCTCGAGCTTCCAGCCGCCCGAAGAGCCGAGGACGTCCCACCAGACCATCGAGTCCATGACTCGGCCTTCAACGGTCGGAAAGCCCTGCGGCACCATGACCTTCCCCGACGGCTCCTCGCCGCCGAGGATGCGACGCGCATACTCCAAGTAGAACTTCTCGTGGTGGTTGGCGATGTCCTTGAGCGTTTGGCTCTTCGCCCATATTCCATCGATACTCGCCTCGCGCGTGATGTTCGACGGCGTCACGCACTCGACGACATTCGAGCAGGGCGTAGGCGTGCCGTTCGCGCCAAACGCGACCGCGCCCTCTCCGCCGACCGTCGCGTATACGTAGCGAAGGACATTGTCTTTGGGATTGCAGACGGCGAGGACGGGAAGTTCGCTCGCGCGGCCCATCTTCGCGAGATCGGGATCGTTCGCCGGAATCGCCGCGCCCATCAAGATTGCCTGCTTCACCTTGAGCCCGTTCTCGGCGAGACGCGCGAGGACGCGAGCGGTGATGCGTCCACCGAGGGAATGGCCGACGAGCGTCAGGTTTGTCCGCACCTCGGGCGGCATCATCGCGATCTCGAACGCAAAGCGCCACGACTCCTTGTCCGCCGAGTCGACCGAGAGCGGCCACACGAGATTGTCGCCGTCCCACGCCTTGAATTGGACGCTCGCCTCGGGGAAGGCGTTCGAGACGCACTCCATAATCCCCTCGTGCGGTTCCGCCGTGCGGAGCCACCCGGGGATAAACCACACCGTCGCCGCCATTATAGCCATTGTCATTTCACTCCTTTGTTAACATTTTCCTTTGCTGTCATCTCCACACCGGGATGAAGAGAAGATCGACCTTCTTGCCCTTCTCGGGGTCGTTCTCGTAGCGGAAGAACCGCCAGAGGAAGGACGTCTTCGAATAGCCGTTCGTCTTAGAGTCGTAGGTAAAGCCCGGAAAGACGTCAAGCGACACGTCGCCGTTTTCCTCTTCCCAGTCCCAGAGCTTCCATAGGACGCGATGGCTCGTGTAGCTCGTCCCTTTCGCCTTGTCGGAGCGATGCTCTCCGTTGTAGAGGAACATAAGGAGCGACGTGTCGCCCTCCTCGCTGTCGGAGATCTTCTCGCGTGTCGTCGTGTCAAAGCAGACCTTCCGATTGCTCTCGTGGTTGAAGACGAGCCTGTTGCCGAGCTTGTGCCTTTCCGACAGCTCGTAGCGGTTCGTAGCACCATAATGATACGACCAGCCAAAGCCAAAGAGCGACTTGTCGTTGTCGAAGACAAGCAGATGCGTCTTCGTATTGGACGCAGAGACGTATGTAGCATGCGGCTTCGGTCCGACGACGCTTTCGTAAGTCTTCTTCGTGGAATTCCAGACCTTGTTCGTCTCGATCTCCGTCCACACCTTTACGCTCTCGGGCAGCTTCGCCTCGTCGAGCCAGGACTCCTTCTCGTCGAAGTCGGAGTCCTTCTTGTAGTTGAAAAGCGGGAACATCCAGCCGCCCTCCTTCCTGCCGGACCTGAGGCCCGCGAGCCCGGCCGCGAAATATGTGTTCGTGCTTGCCGAGCCGCCGCCGCTCCATCCATACGGCAGGGAATAGAACGACCGCTCCTTCTCCCGCAGATATAGCGGAAGCATCCAGCTGCACGTACCCGACCTACCATAGAACGGAGTGATGAACGACTCCTTGTTGCGGTAGTAGAGGGGAACGAGCCAGTCGCTGCCGTCCTTCCTGTTGCGCCCGTAGAGCGGAGTGATGTACGTGCGATCCTCGCCGTCGAAGTAGACGGGGAAGAGCCAGGTGCGGCGAGGGTTGTGTCCGTAGAGGAGAGTGTAGAAGCTTTCGCGGTCGCTGTAATAGAGCGGGAACGCCCAGCTCGCGCCGCCGGTCTCGTCGTTCCAGACATGGCCGCCGAGACCCATGAGAAGGTAGAGAAGCCGATCGCCGCTCTTGTGGTCGCGCTCGTAGCCGGAAAGGAGCGGCAGGGAGAACGCGGCGTCGATCTCGCCGTCCGACCCAAGGTGCCGCCAATATGGAAGCGAGGCGAAAGTCCTATTGTCGCGCCAATAGAACGGCACGGCCCAGTCGGCATCGCCGGACCAGCCGAAGAGGGAGGTTACAAAACTTTTCTCGCTCCTGTAGTAAAACGGCAGCACCCAATGCGATCCGCCCTTCCTGCCGAAGAGCGGAGTGAGGGCGAGGTCGTCGTCGTGGTAGTAGAGCGGGAAGAGCCATGACGCCTGGTATTCGCCTTTCTCCGACGAATCCACGCCTGCGAGACTGCATAGCACTCGGCTCTTCACGATGCCGTCGCTGCGGTAACGCGAATATGGCAGCGAGTAGAATTCGCCACGGTTCCAAAGGTAGAACGGCAGGAAGTAGTGTTTCGCCAGCTCGCGCTCGCGGCTGTTGCACCCGGCCAGACCGCAGAGAGCCCAAAAGCTGCTCCCGCCGCTGAACGACCTGTAGTAGTAGAGGGGAAAGACTGTGTCGAGCGAGTTAGAGCCGTTCGCGGAATGCCATACAAGCGGAAACACGCAGAAGCCATCGCCATTGTCGCTCCAGAAAAACGGAAATACGCCCGAGAACTCCCGGTTCCACCACAGCGCCGGGAAGAGGGTAAAATACGGGCTACTGCCGTGGCTCTTCCCCCAGAAGAGCGGAAACACGCGATAGTCCCTGTGCTTCGTGTCGAACTGCGAGATCGGCCACAGGAAATTGAACTCGTCATATTCGCCGCTACCGTCCTGCTTGTACTGTGAATAGACCGGCCTCAGCGCGAGGTGGTCGTCACCCCACGAGATAAGCGGCCACACGATCGACCCGACTGGCTCGCGCCAGTAGGCGAGCGGCCAGAGGTTGACGCGATCCTCGACCGCGCCGGTGAACTTCACCTCGCTGCCGCTGTATAGCGGAGTCGACGAAAACTCCTTCATTGCACAGCCGCCCAACACCAGCAGTCCAACCACGGCAAACATCCTGCTAATTGTCAATTTCTTCATTTCCGCTCCTCCTTGTGCGTCTTGAAACGAGGTCAGTCATTCTTCGCGGCGTCTCGGGCGAGGGCGAGGACAGACTTGCCGGCAATCTCGATATCGGTGATGACGATTTCCCCGCCGCGGGCGCGATAGACGGCGACTGCGCCCTTACCTTTGGCGGATGTCGCCTCGCGCAGCACCTTCTCGGCCGCCGAGGCGATATTCTCGTTTACAAAAAGCTGATCGGGCATCTCGACGCGCGCAACGAGCGGCGAACGCTCGCGCCTCTTCTCGAAGTCTTCATAGGACTCGGTCCTGCCTTTATCAGACCAGGTGATCAGCTGCTCTACGCTTGAGCGCATCGGCTTCACCCACAGCCCGCCGTCGTCCGGCGGCGTAAGCGCGACGGCCACCACGCACCAAAGTCCGTTTGTCGACGGCTCGAGCTTCGCGTAAAGCCGGTTGCGAAACTCCCAGGCCTTCCCTCTCCAGGCTTCCCCTTTCTCCACCGCAAAGTCGACAAAGTTCGTGCAGCTCTCGCGCACGGTCGTGTTCAGATAGCGTCCGCGAAGCGGATCGTACGGATCATACGCCTCGCAGCGGAACCGGACTTCCGTTCCGCCGCGCACGATGCTCTCGTAGCGCCAGATAAGCCAGCCGATTGCCGCGCACTGGACGACGAGTGCAACGGCGACGCAAACCAATTTCTTCATGTTGACGTTCATGATTAGGCCCTCCTTCCCTTGTGAAGACGAATCAGCACGACATTGAGCGCCGTCAGCGCGAGTCCGGCGACGATGAGAACAATTCCCTTGACGGTGAAGGACGCCTCGCTCTCGAAGAACTTGGCAAGCACCAGCCAAAGTAACGTCGCCGCGCCGACGTTCGTGAAGAGAAGGCGCATTTTCCGGACTCCATAGACAACGACACCGACCATCAGAACAAGCGAAATAATGTAGCCAGTGTAGTTGATGTAGACGGAGTAGTCGCGTAAACCCGGCGTCCGAAACGCCGCGCCCGCCGCGACGACAAGCGCGACATCGCCCCACGCAGGCAGACGGAAAAAGCGTCCAGTCCCCGCAACAAGCGCAGCGCACAGCCAGAAGATCATGATGCCAAAGAACTCCTCATGCCATTCCCAATCAAGCGGCAGCGTGATGCAAAGGAGTATTCCAAGCCCGGCCGAATAAACGAGACCGGACACAATCTGCGCCGAGACGAGCGCCGACTTCGGCGGTCGGCTTCGCAGGAACGCGACATATGCCGGAAGCGACAACGCCATCAGGGCGACGCCCTTCGCTGCAAGCGCGAACGATTCGCCCGCGCCCGCAGCCAGGCTGCTGACGCCACCCCAGACAATCGCCAGAATCGGCCACAGGACGGTCGGCGCAACGGCGCGCGTCGTCCAAATCGCCGGCAGCATGAGAAGCGCGACAAGGAGAACGAGTCCCGGCACCGAGCCACCGACCTGGTAGGTCTGCGCGACGAGACATGTAGCCGCCGCTACCGAGACGCACCAGAGGATTCCGAGCGGCTCCCACAGCGCACGAGCCCTGACACCCCTCAACGACGCGGCAATCGCAACGGCGCCGCACGCGACGACAGGCGCCACGGCTATCGCCGCGCGCGCCTCGCGGCCAAACATGTCCCAGTTCGCCGCGAAGAGCGCGATGATCCCGAGCCCGACCATCAGCGCGCCGAACGCACCTGCGATGATCGCGCCCCACGAAAGCCGCCCTTCGCCGAGTTTGGCCAGCAGTTCCCTGCGTTGCTTCTTCAGCTCCGCGATCTTGAGGTCGATTTCCTCGACCTCGCGTTTGACGTCTTCATTCATTTCTGTTCCTCCTTGATTCCGTTTTCCATAAAATCGACGATGAGTTCGCGGTAGCGGTTCTCGCCCAAGCTGATGGGCAGGAGCTTGATTCCGTTTTCCATGAAATCGGCGATTAGCTCGCGGTAGCGGTTCTCGCCATAGTGGTTTGGCAAAAGATTATGGTCGTTGCTCATAACTGGAACAAAGCGCTTTGGTTCGTTGGCAAGCTCGAAGAGCTCCTTGCCCTGGCTGAATGGAATGACGTTGTCCTTTGTTCCGTGCATGATCAACACAGGGCATTTCACGTCGACGATGCGCTTCAGGTTCGGGAAAGGATCTATCGGCAGCAGACGAATGCGCGTCACGACGCGCGGCGCGGAGAGGAACGGCGCCTCGAGTATAAGCCCGCCGACTGGTTTCGTCGCCGCAAGCTCGGTCGCAGGGCCGGAGCCGATTGAAAATCCGTCGACGATGACGTCTTCGGGCTTGAAGCCGCGAGTATCGACAAGCCAGTCGTAGAGGCGGTGAACGTTTCGATAGCATCCCTCCTCGGTCGGGCTACCATCGGAGAGTCCGTAGCCGGGATAGTCGACCGCCGCGACGGTATAGCCCTGTTCCGCAAGATCGCCAAGCGCCCAGAGCGTGCCCATCATGTCCTCGGCATTGCCGTGGCAGCGAATAAGCGCCTTCTTGCCACGCTCGGGCCCGCGCACGACCGCCGCGATCCTGACGCCGTTCGTGCCGATGTCGACATAGCCGGGAGACTTCTCGTCGTATCCATCCCGGGCGAACTCGGGATGGAACATAATCGTGTTGATGCACCCCGTGCCGACCACAAATGCCAGCACGATCACGAGAATGACGATCCTCAACAGCGATTTCAGTAGTTTCTTAATCATAGCCATTAGTCGCTCCTTTCAAATATCGACTTCCACCGAATTATCTGGCGGCTGTTTGTCGATTGTGATATCATCCTTGTACCCGTTCTCCGGTGGAAGCTTGTGCGATACCGGCCAGGTAACCTGTAGAATGCCGAGCGCTGTATCGGCAACATTACCAAGCCCACTGGCCCCAATCCCTCCCTTGCAAGGACAAACCCGACTCTTCCAGCGCCACTTTCCTTCACTGTCCTGCACGGAGCCATCAACACGCATGCTGCTTCGCAAAGCCATCTTCTTTCCATTAATGACGGCAGACCATTCGTCGTAATCTTTATTCCCTGCCGGGCCTTCAACCCACACCCTTCTATACAGCTTCCAGACGTCATAATAGCCATTGTCGCTTTCGCCGCATGTAGCAAGAATCCGCTTCGTGTCCATAAGACTTGAGTCTAAACCATCATGGGCTATGCCAGCGACTTTTGCGTTATGAAGCGTCATGACCGCCCACCGCAGCTTCGCAGCGGCGACCGGCTTGTCGAATTTCGCCTCAATAACTAACGCCGCCTCAATGTCCGCGACTTCGCGCATTGTCCTCACAACGCATTTCTCGGCAATCTCTCGCAAACCGGGAGCTCGTGTCAATCCATACTCTGTGACGATGGCATCAGCAGTCACGAAAAACGCCTGTGGACTCTGCTCCTCACCTTTGAACCGAATCGTCACTCCGCTGGTATCGGCGCATGAGACAATATAGTCAAAGGCCTTATTGCAAGTCGCGCCAAATTCGCCTGTATGCCACGTCATATCGCCATGTGCCAGAAAAGCAAGAACCACCAGTGCTGTACTCGTAAGTTCATTGCCGTTTGAATGGAAAGATCCGTTCTTGCTTTGCGAGTCCTTAAGTCCTCGCAGTAGCTCTGGAACCATTGCGCTTCTCACCGTTGAATCGTCTAGACCGCGTATGCGCCTGTAGAGCAATATCTGCCACGGCATGGTAACAATATCAGTACAAAGCGAGATCGGAATGTCGGCGACAAGGAACGGCCCACAGAACAGCAAAGGTCCGCCCTTGTCCCCAACATAACCAAGTCCGACAAAGTCCATGTGTGTCGCTGCAAAGCAAGGTTGCATTACAGACATTTCCAGCGACCCTTCATATACAGCCGAAACAGACGGCGGTTCATCCGGTACATGGCTGGCGGCGCTTAAATACACTATCGACGCGCAACCGCCAAACATCATAACCGAAACGACCCCAACGACAGTCACTATCACGAGAATGACGATCCTCAACAACGATTTCAGTAGTTTCTTAATCATAGCCATTAGTTGCTCCCTTCGGTTTAGGCAAGCTTTACGTTTTTTAGACAGGATTTACAGGATTGACAGGATTAAGAATTTTCCTTTTCCCATTATTCTGTTTCTCATCAACGTTCCGCAACTCGCGTTCCGTCGGCGCTTTGCGCTCCGCAACGCCGCACGAGACAATTCGCGCAACCGCGGCCGGCGAAAGAACCGCCCGTTCAGCTTCGTTCAGTTCAGGGGCGAAGAAGTTGCGCACGCTCTTTTCATCCGCATTCAACGCAAACGCCTCGAGTTCCGCCGCGACCGTCGGATGATTCTTCGCAAGCGAGACCGACGACCATTGCGCCGCCCTCGCCGTCAGATCGACCACACCCGGACGGTCGGGAACCGTCATCCCGCCGCGACGGATTACGCGGCGCGGCGCCTCTGCATCGCCAGTCGCCAAGAAGTAGCCCCACAGGAAATCAAGGATCCCCGGCGCATAGTCCACCAAGTCCTGCGGCACCATGTCGTCAATGGACTTTCCCTCCAAGGCCGCGTCGATTCCGACCGCCACCTCCTTGCCACCGCGATTCTTCGCCTCTTCCCTTCCGCCGACGACTTTGCCGCGCCGAAATAAAACCCAATCATCGGCGGAATGCCGCCCGGCTTGATCTTATTCATCTTCTTGACGGACGGCAAGATGGCTATTGCTTCCTCCACATCAGGGGCTTTGTAGTAGCCGTTGAAGAGAACATCCATCTTCTCCATTTCGGCCTTCGTCGGCTTCGTCTCGAACAGCCCAAGAAACGCAAATGCATCTCCTGGCATCAGAGCCATCACCGCAATCGCCGCGCCCGCGACGGCCCGCACAAGTATCTTTCGTGTATTCATTTCGATTCCTTCTTTCCGCTTTGTGCTCTTTGTGTTCTTTGTGGCTAAACAACACCACCCTCGTTATACCACTCCTCCAGTTTTCGGTTGAACTCGAGGCGCGTCAGCCGCGACCATTCCTTCACTCGGTCGGTCAGGTCCTCGATGTGCATCGTCACGCGGCGACGCGGCACGAACGGCGCCCAGAAGAACCACAGGAAGACGCTCTTCACAAAAGTCGGCACAAACGAGGGCGAAGTCTTGCGCCCCATGCGCGACCAGATCGAACCCCAAAGCCCGCGCGTCCGAACGCAAATGACGCGCACCCCCTCTGGCAGATCGCCGCAGATATTGTATGCGAGCTGGCGGGTGCCGATTTCCTCGTGTTCGGCCTCGGTCTGAATGTGCCCTGACGGATAGAAGATGACATTGCCGCCGTCTTCAAGAGTCGACTTCACAATGTCGCCAAGACCACGAGCAACCGTCGCACCCTTCGCCGTGGCGTGCTTGCGAAGATCCGGCACCGCGACAGCGCCAAGAGTCTTGAGGACATGCGGCGCGACGATGCCAGTATGGAAAAACGACTCGTCAGAAAGCGGCTTTAGCGGGGTCTTCCAAAACGCCACGCCCACAAGCATCGGGTCAACCATCGCAGGGTGATTAGGCAGGACGAGCAACGATGTTTTCTTGACAGGATTTACAAGATTAACAAGATTTTCGGGGGTCGCGCCCTCGCCAAGGCTTCGGCATGCAAGCCTGGGGTCTCCACCTGCTCTTAATCCTGTCAATCCTGTTAATCCTGTCTTATCTTCGACCTCCACCCGGTAGCGCCGCGCGAACACCCAGCGGCCAACGCAGAGCAGAACCGAGCGGTAGCAGAACACGAAGAGGAACGGCGCTACGAGAAAGACGACCGCGAGCAAGAGGAGAAACGCCTTCGGCCCAAACGCCCAGCTCACGAGCGCGTAGCATCCGCTCGCCGCGAGCATGAAGAGAAACGACACCTGGTTGAAGTAGGCGAGCATCGTGTTCAGCTTCGGACCCTTAACGACCTTCTGAATCTCGGCGTCGAGCGGCAGTTTGAAAAACCCGAGGTCAAAGGCGAGAAGCCCCAGCACGATTCCAAACCACATCGGCGAGAGCGGCACGAAGTAGAGAACGCCGAGGAGCGCCGCGGCAATCCAGCCCGTAAGAAGCGTCGCGCCAAGAAGAAAGCGCTTCTTGTCGACAAAGCCGGCGACAATCTGCCCCGCGACGATTCCAACCGCCGCCGCGCAAAGAAGCGCACCCGTTCCCTTCGCGTCGAGGTTGAGTCCGGCCTCGGCCTTGCCATAGACGAGGAGCCCCATCTGGAGCATTGCCGCGCCCCACCAGAAGACCGAAAGTGTGAAGATGACGGCGTTGAGTCCGTCGTAGCGTCCGGCCATCCTATAAGCGCGGGCAATATAGCGAATCGGATTTATCGCGTGAAGCGCGTGGTTAATCTCTTCCTTCGCATGAACCGTGTAGCTCGCGACAAGGCCAAGCGCGGCAAATCCGCCGAGGCATGCATAGCGGGCCATCGTGCCAGCCATGTCCGCAACAATCGCCCCCGCGACCGTTCCCATCAAGACGCCGAGGAACGAGACGCCCTCCATGCCGCCCATGCCAGTCGAGATGCGCGCCTCGCCGCCGATGTCGCGCACAAGCGCGTATTTCGCGGGCGAGTAGAGCGAGCTCTGAAGCCCCATCAGCAGCACCGCGCCGATTACAAGCCACGGCGAGTGAAGCGCGAAGCCCGCGATCGCGACGGCCATGATCGGCAGCTCCGCCCACTTCGCGAACCTCACGATGCGGCGTTTCGGGAAGACGGCGGTGAGCCTGTCGGCGAGCGGCGAGCAGAGGATATAAGGAAGCACCAGCGCACCGGCAGTCACGCCCATCGCGACCGACTTGACGCGCTCGTCGGAAAGCCAGCCAATGACGGTAAAGCTCGCCAGCGTCTTCAGGAAGTTGTCGTTCAACGTCCCGAAGAAGTTTGTGACGTAAAGCGGTAAAAAAGAGTTTTTCATTACTGCTGCTCCCGATTGTTTAGCCGTGTAGAACGCGTAGAGTTTTGTTGTGGCGTAAGCGCCGCGACAAGCGACGCGAGAGTGTGACCTGACGTGATGTCACCCGCCCATACCTCGGCTGCGTTTTTCAAGATATACTCGTTACACCAGACAGCTCGCTGCTTATTGATGCCTGTGCCGCTGGGCGCTGGAGAGATCAAGAGCCCCCGACCTTCATTGCAAGCAGCGGCGACAGCTGGCTCAAGCTCGCTTTCCATCGGTATGCCGCCGGGGCAAACCTTGACAAACCGCCGCCCATTCGCAAGCGCCTTGGCAAAAACCGCCCGCTCCTGGGCGCTGGTAAAAGTTGAAATAAGCGGCGGCTTCTCGCGGGGACAGAGCCCCGCCTCCCCGATCTGCTCTGGGTGGCGGGGCTCCGTCCCCGCGTATGCTACAGGCGCAGAGGCCTGCCACCCCGAGCGTTTCCAAAGGAGCCTTGGCTTCAACTCGCTTGTGTAAGCACCTTGCGAGGCAACAAAACCGATTAGACGAGCGTTCAAGAGCGCGATGCTGCCAAAAGTGTAGCTCGTCACTGCGCCAAAGCGATCACGCGTCCATTTGGCCGGGTTCTCGCGGATGTAGCGACGATACCCCTCAAGTTGTTCAGACGTTGTGACGAGTTTCTCCCAGAAGTCACGTTGCCACGGCGTCGCCCCGACATCGACGGCCCTGCCCTCGGCCACCATGTCACGATAGAGCTTAGAAATCCAGCTCTTGAAACGGCCAACGACAAAGCCCAAATTCTGATCGGTGTGGCGGGGCACCGACCCCGCCTTCTCTATGATGCGGGGACTGAGCCCCGCCTTCTCTATGCGGGGACTGAGCCCCGCCACTCCAATCCTAATAATAAAATGCACATGGTTCGGCATTACCACAAACTCATCAATCTCAACACCGGCATAACGCTCGCCAAGCGCCCCAAGAGATGCCGCGACAGCCTCGCCCAGCTCGTTCAGCACGCACTTCTCGCCGACTATCGCGCCAAAGATTGTCTTATTGAAAGCCGCCTGCATCGTGACAAAGAAAGTTCCGCGCGAATAATTGATATTCGCGTTTCTCAACATCGGGCGATGCTTTTTAACAGCATTAGCAATTTCTGTCATCTTGCGCTTCATCGCGTCGCTTTCTTTGTGCCCTTTGTGTTCTTTGCGGCTAAATCATCCCCGTCAACAAAACTTTTGACAAGTTCATAGTAGTTGTCAAAGCCCATGTCGACGACGAGCGTGTTATGGTCGCCGTCTTCGACCGTGACAAAGCGCTTCGGCTCGTTGGCAAGCTTGAAAAGCGCCTGGCCCTGCGAATACGGAATCACCCTGTCGCCCGTTCCGTGAATCATCAGCACACGGCACTTAACGGCGCCGATGCGCTTCAAGTTCGGGAACGGATCAACCGGCAGAATCCTCACGCGCGTCACCACGCGCGGCGCAGAGAGAAAAGGCGCCTCAAGAATCAGCCCGCCGCAAGGACGCGTCGCCGCGAGTTCGGTCGCGGGGCCAGTTCCAATGGAAAAGCCGTCGACGATGATTTCCTCGGGCTTGAAGCCGCGCGTCTCGATAAGCCAGTCGTAGAGCCGGTGGACATTCCTGTAGCACCCCTCTTCATCGGGCGAACCATCGGAGAGTCCATAGCCGGGATAGTCTACTGACGCGACCGTGTAACCGGCTTCCGCAAGTTCCACCCCCTTCACAGGATGGAACATCAGTGAATTGATGCACCCCGTGCCGATGAGGAGCAACAGCACGACCACGATTGCGATTATCCTCGCCGCAGATTTAAAAGCATCCTTGATCATTTTCACTCCTTTGTACCCCTTGTAACCATAAGCACCTGTTCGCAGATGTGGTCTCTCACCTTCTCCGCCCAGGCGCGGTTGTCCAAGCCCTTCGGTCGGAAGGAATCGTGCCACTTGCGGTCCGCGAGTGCGTAGACCGAGACCTGCGCCCAAATCGAAGTCGTGAGAAGCTCCAGCCCCTCTTCGTCCTTTACCTTCATCGCGAGGAGCTTCCTTAACCCTTCGTACACAGGGCGGCCAAACGCCTCTTTGAACTCCTCGTGAAACTTTGTGGGGCTCGTCACCTCGTGGCGGAATAGCCCCGCGCAGAGCTTCTGCGCCTTTTCGGTCGGAAGCGTCATGAAGAGCATGTCGTCCACCCACTCGCGCACGGCCGCGCGCCACGACTTCTCGTCCTTCACGCCGTCAGCGAGCTTCGCAAGCGGCGCGCCGAGGTCGCCGAAGAGGCGCTTTGCGACGATGCGGTATAGCGCCTCCTTCGAGCCGAAGTAGCGGTTCATAAGCGCCGAGTTCGCCCGAGCGCGGCGGCAGATCTCTCGCGCCGAGGCAAGCGCAAAGCCCTTCTCCGCGAACTCCGCCTCCGCCGCGGCGAGTATCGCCTCGCGCGTCTCCACGCCGTCCTGCCGCGCCTTGCGACTCCTGCCAGCGAGAACAGCGTCCCCGCTCCCCTTTCCTTTCGCCATCCCGAAACCTCCCTTATATGGTAATCACGCGTTTATTTTATCATAAAGCTGGCAACGCTGTCAACGGGGGGGGGGCAAAAACTACCCGCGTCTGGCGAGGGACTGGTGGTACTCGGAATAGCTGCCCTCGAACCAGGTGGTGCGGCCCTTGCCCTCGAAGGCGAGGATGTGGGTCGCGATGCGGTCGAGGAACCAGCGGTCGTGCGAGACCACCATCACGCAGCCGCCGAACTCCTGCAGGCCCTCCTCCAGCGAGCGGAGCGTCGCGACGTCGAGGTCGTTGGTGGGCTCGTCCAGAAGCAGCAGGTTGCCGCCCGAGGCGAGCAGCTTGGCGAGGTGGACGCGGTTGCGTTCGCCGCCGGAGAGGACGCCGACCTTCTTCTGCTGCTCGGGTCCGCGGAAGTTGAAGCGCGAGCAGTAGGCGCGGCCGTTCATCATCGTGGTGCCGGCGAGCTTCACGAACTCGCCGCCGCCGGTGATCGCCTCGTAGACGGTCTCGTCCGGCTTGAGCTCGCTGCGCGTCTGGTCGACGTAGGCGATCTTCACCGTGTCGCCGACCTTGAAGGAGCCGGAGAGCGGCTGGAGCTGCCCGGTGATGAGCTTGAAGAGGGTGGTCTTGCCGGCGCCGTTCGCGCCGATGACGCCCACGATGCCGCCGCGCGGCAGGTCGAAGTTGAGGTCTTCGTAGAGGACGCCGCCGTCGAAGCCCATCTTGACGTGCTCGGCGCGGACGACCAGGTCGCCGAGGCGCGGCCCGGGCGGGATGCGGATGACGAGGTCGTCCTCGCGGGTGGAGACCTCCTTCTTCTGCAGCTCCTCGTAGCGCTCGACGCGGGCCTTCGCCTTGGCGTGACGCCCCGAGGGGTTGGTCTGGATCCACTTGAGTTCGTTCTCCAGCAGCTTCTGGCGGGACTTCTCGACCTTCGCCTCGCGCTGGAGCATCGCCTCCTTCTGCTTGAGCCACTCCTCGTAGTTGCCCTTGTAGGGGTAGCAGATGCCGCGGTCGATCTCGAGGATCCACTCGGTGACGTCGGAGAGGAAGTAGCGGTCGTGGGTGACGACGATGAGCGTGCCCTTGAAGTCCTTGAGGTACGCCTCGAGCCGGAAGGTGGTCTCGGCGTCGAGGTGGTTGGTGGGCTCGTCGAGGAGGAGGACGTCCGGGTTCGAGAGGAGCAGGCGCGCGATGGCGACGCGGCGGCGCTCGCCGCCGGAGAGCACCGCGACCTTGCGGTCGCCGGGCGGGCAGTTGAGGTCGGCCATGCGCCGCTCGACGAGGTTCTCGAGGTTCCAGTAGTCGTTGGCGTCGATGATCTCCTGGAGCCGCTCCATTTCCGCCGCGGCCTTGGGGTCGTCGAGCTCGCAGCAGAGGTCCTCGTAGCGCGTCACCATCGCCTGGGCGTCGGCGACGCCCTCCATCACCGTCTCGAGCACGGTCTTGGAGTCGTCGAGCTCCGGCTCCTGCGGGAGGTAGCCGACCTTGGTGCCCTTCGCCACCTGCACCGTGCCCATGAGGTCGGTGTCGAGTCCGGCGAGGATCTTGAGGAGTGACGACTTGCCGGCGCCGTTGGCGCCGATGACGCCGATGTGCGCGCCGTAGAAGAACGAGAGGTTGACGTCCTTGAGGATGGTCTTGGTCCCCTGCTGCTTGGTGACGTCCACGAGGCTGAACTGGTATTCTCCTGCCATTTTGCTTTCTCCTTGACTGTTGCCTGTTTCAGATCTCCGCGCCGCCGCGCACGAACGCCGCGGCAAGCCCCTTCCAGTCCTCGACCGAGAGTTCCTCGGCGCGGGCGGTGGACTCGAGGAGCCCGCGGAAGACGCCGCCGAGCTGCTTGCGCCGGTGCTCGAAGCCGCGCTTGACGATGCGCCTGAACATGCGGCGCTCCTCGGGCGACATCGCCGCGGCGCGGTCGTGGCGGACGAGCCGCACCACCGCCGACCCCACCTCCGGCCGCGGCCAGAAGCAGGAGGCGGACACCTTGCGCACGACCTCGACGTCGTAGTCGAGCTGGGCGAGCACCCCGGCGAGGCCGCGGGCGCGCGAGCCTTCCTTCGCCGCAAGCCGGTCCGCGACCTCGGTCTGCATCAGCGCGGTCATCGCGGCCGGGGCGCGGCGCTCGACGAGCTCGAGGAGGATGCGGGTGCCGGCCTGGTAGGGGAGGTTGGAGACCATGCAGTCGAAGGCGGCGGGGTCGAAGGCGGCGAAGGCGCCGCGGCCGGCAATCACGTCCAGCGCGTCGCCCTCGACGACGGAAAGGCCGGCCGGGCTGCCGAGCGCGGCGGCGAGGCGCGCGGCGAGCGCGGGGTCCTTCTCGACCGCGGTCACGCGGCAGCCGCGGGCGAGCAGCTCTTCGGTCATGACGCCGAGGCCGGGGCCGATCTCGAGGACCGCCGGGGACTCCTTGCCGGCGCAGGGCGCGAGGCCGGCGTCGACGATGGCCTTGAGCACGTTGAGGTCGACGAGGAAGTTCTGCCCCATCGTGCGGTTGGGTCGGAAGCCGTTGGCGAGGCACCATTCGCGGACCTGGGAGGGACTCGTCAAGTTCATCTTCAGTCGTCCCCCATCACACGGTCGATGACGCTGATGTACTCCCACTTCGGATCGTCGCTGGTGCCGCGGAGGCGGAACTCCAGGAGCAGCTTGGTGAACGGCCAGGCGAGCGGGTGAAGAATCTTGCCCATGACGGAGTCCTTCTTGGAGAACTGCACGCGGGCGGTGTAGTCGAGGCTGTCCTTGACGGAGTCGTAGCCGCCGTACATCTTGATCGAGAAGACGGAGCCCTCGATGTAGACATTGTCGCTCTTGACGACGCCGTTCTCGATCCGGTAGTCGCAGGATGCCTGGGTGGAGTCGGTGATGAGGGAGAAGCCCGGCACCTTCTCGGCCAGCAGCTCGAGGAGGCCCGCGAAGCCCTTGAAGCGCATGAGCTGGCCGTTGCGGACGGAGATGTGGCCTTCGCCGTTGAGCTTCGACTTGTCGTCGCCGATGTCGCGCGGGAAGCGGAAGGCGAGCCTGCACTCGGAGTCGCCATAGACGTCGCGGTCGAGGTAGTCGCCCTCGAAGCCGCCGATGCGGAGAAGGTCGGCGACGGGGAGCGTGCTCTTGGCGGAGACGCGCACGGTGTTGACGCCATTGGTGCCTTCGACCTCGACGGTGCCGCCGAGGGTGCGGTCGGCGATGCCGACGGCGGTGATGGGGCCGAAGGTGTGGGAGTAGTTGAGGCAGTCGCCGCGGGTGTAGACGTGGAGGCGGAGCTTGCCGTCGGCGCGCTGGAGCGGGACGCCGTTGTACTCGCCGAGCTTTGGATGGAGGTCGAGCTCCAGGTCGAGGTCGTTGTTGACGAGATTGACCTTCCAGGAGCACGACGACGGCACCGCGCCCTGGACGTCGGTGAAGGCGTCGATGTATGGCAGGGCGGAGGGTATGTCTATCGTGACGAGGAGCGGGCGGATGTGCCGCTGGCGCGCGGTGCCGTGGACTTCGCCGGAGATCTCCTGCACGGCGAGGTCCACCACCAGCCGGCCGTCGAGCGCGGCGGTTTCGCCGGCTCCCAGCCAGTCGATGCGGGCGTTGTCCACGCAGAGCCGGTTGCCGACGGCGTAGACATCGGCGGTGACGCGCGAGGGAGCGACGGAGAGGATGTCGGGCCGGTCCAGCAGGAGCGCGAAGTGGGGGACGTCGGGGATGGAGAAGGCGACGGGCTCGTCGCGCTCCTGGTTGCCAGGCTCGTAGTAGCCGTCGTGCAGGTGCTTGATGACGAACCGCTTCGCCACGACGCGGCGCTGGACGGGCATGACCGCGATTTCGTCGGCGGAAACGAGCGGCTCGACGCTGTTCGCGCGCGTGCGGTCGTAGAGCCTCAGGTCGCGCACGACGAAGCCGTCCATGAAGCCGAACGAGGCGCGTTCAAAATGGAGGACAAGGTTCTTGGGGAGGAATGCCGCGGCCACACGGGTGAGCAGCGAGGCGGGGAGGCGCTGGGAGCGGAAGAAGAGCGAGGCGAACAGGACGACGAGCGCCAGCGACAGCCACAAAAGCGTTTTCAGAAGGAGCGACAGCAGCTTTTTCACCACTTTCATATCGTCCTTTCCGATTTTGCCATTGTGCCTGTTGGCAGCCCCTAGGAGAGTCGAACTCCTCTTACCTGGATGAGAACCAGATGTCCTAGCCGATAGACGAAGGGGCCAGCTTCTTGGTGCACCCGGTGGGATTTGAACCCACACACCTTGCGGCACCAGAACCTGAATCTGGCGTGTATGCCAATTTCACCACGGGTGCATTTGTCGCGTAGTATACCAAAACGGACGGCCGCGTGTCAAACAGGGGGCCAGTTGGAAGTAATTCAGTAATCAGCAGCCAGCGGTCAGCGGTCAGTGGGGGATGCTGAAGCGGGAGGAGGAAGGACCGGAGAGGAGAGAGGAGCCGTCAGAGAGGAGCCACAGCGCGGCGGAGACGCCGGCTTCGGGAAACTTCTCCGCCGCAGCATGCAGCAGCGCCGCGCCATCCTCCGGACCCAGCACGAAGAGCGCGGTGGAAAGACCGTCCGCCCACATCGCCGAGCGTGCAAGCACGGTGACCGACGCGACGCCGTTCGAGACCACCGCGCCCGTGCGCGCGTCGCGGATGTGGCTGCCGCGGAAGTAGGTGGCGCTCGTCGCCAGCGCCTCCCCTTCGCGCAGGTCGACCTCCGCGGCGAATCCGTCGCCGCCAGGATTGCGGATGCCGGTGCGCCACGGCCGGCGCGAGCCGCCCTCTCCCTGGATCGCCTTGAGGTTGCCACCGAGGTCGAGGAGCGCGTCGTTGCCGTCGACATAGGTCGACTCCGCCGCCAGATCGACGGCGAAGCCCTTGGCGATGGCGCCGAGGTCGAGGGTGTTCGTCCCGCGCCAGCGCGGACTGAACGCGCCGCCGGAGAGCCGCTCGAGCGCGAACGCCGCGGCGTAGCAGGGACGCATCCGCTCGTCGCACTGCACGAGGACCGCGTCGTCGCCGAGCGGCGCGAGGCGGCTCAGCTCCGAATCTGGGTTGTGGGCGTTCAAAAGCCGCTCGACTTCGGCGAAGACGGTGCCCATGACCGGCCACTCGATGCGCTCGACGGGGCGGCGGCAGCCGGCCAGGGCAAGGCAGCAGAGGGCGGCCAGGCTAAAGCTCGACCACTTCATCCTGTTCAAGTATGCGGAGCGCGACGTCGGTGCGCCCCATTTCGCGCAGCGTGTCGCGCATTGCGTTCGCGGCGACGTGCGGCACGTTGCAGTCCTGCGAGAGGTGGGCGAGCGCGAGGCGCTTCAGGCGCGTGGGCGCGAAGCGGCGGACGAGGTCGCACGCCTGGTAGTTGGAGAGGTGGCCGCGCGGGCCGAGGATGCGCTGGATGAGCGCGGGCGGGCGCTGGCTGGTGCGGAGCAGTACCTCGTCGTGGTTGGACTCCACCGTCGCCGCGTCGGCCTGGGCGAGCTTGACGCCGACCGAGTCGAGCGGCGAGCCGAGGTCGGTGACGTGGAAATACGTCTCGTCGCCGCGGATCAGGTATCCCACGGGGTCGCTGGCGTCGTGCGGCACCGAGAACGGCGAGACCTCGAACGGGCCGACGGCGAAAGGCTGGCCGTTCTCGAAGCAGGCGAAGGCCGATTCGTCCACGCCGGTCTCGTGGGCCACGGCCTCGGCGGTCATCGAGTTGGCGTAGACGGGGACGTCGGGGTGGCGGCCGACGAACACCGCGAGGCCGGCGTAGTGGTCGGAGTGGGAGTGGGTGAGCAGCACCCCGGCGAAGCGCGGCGACTCGGGGAAGGCGGACTTGAGCCGCGCCGCCAGCGTCCGGCCGGCGAGCCCGCAGTCGACGAGCAGCGCCTCGCCGTCCTGCTCGACGACGTAGGCGTTGCCCTTCGACCCGCTCGCGAGCGAGACGATCCTCATTGCCGCGCGCTCTCCCGCTCGAAGGCGCGGTGGGCGATGTCGCGGCGGAAGAACATCTTGTCGAAGGAGATGCCGGCGATGCGCGCGTAGGCGCGGTCGACCGCCTCGCGCAGCGTCGCGCCGAGGCCGGTTACGCTGAGGACGCGTCCACCGGAGGTGAGGGTCCTGCCGTCGGCTTCCTTCGTGCCGCAGTGGAAGACGATGGCGCCGGGTTCGGCGGCGGCGAGGCCGGAGATCTCCTTGCCCTTCTCGTAGTCGCCGGGGTAGCCGCCGGAGGCGACGATCACGGTGGCGGCGACGTCGTCCTTCACCACCAGGTCGGATTCGGAGAGAGAGCCGGAGGCGGCGTTCAGGAGGAGCTGGGCGAAGCTGCCGCCGAGGCGCGGCAGCACGGCCTCGGTCTCGGGGTCGCCGAAGCGGGCGTTGAACTCGACGACGTTGACCTCGGAGCCGCTCTTCGCGAGCGGGCCGCGGGGGTTCGAGTTCGCGTTGTTGACCATCAGCCCGGCGTAGAGGACGCCGCGGTAGACGATGCCGCGGCGCTTCAGCTCGCGGAGGACCGGCAGGATGATGCGGTCGCGGATGCCGGGGAGCATCGCGTCGGTGACCACCGGCGCGGGCGAGTAGGCGCCCATGCCGCCGGTGTTGGGTCCCTTGTCGCCGTCGAAGACGCGCTTGTGGTCCTGGGAGGACGGCAGCAGCACGGCGCGTTCGCCGTCCACCACCGCCAGGATGGAGCATTCCTCGCCGTGGAGGAACTCCTCGACGAGCACTTCCGCGCCGGCGGCGCCGAAGCGGTTGCCGACGAGCATGTCGTCGATCGCCTGCTCGGCCTGGGCGAGGGTCTCGGCGACGACGACGCCCTTGCCGGCGGCGAGGCCGTCCGCCTTGATCACGACGGGGAGCCCGAACGACGGGAGCGCGGCCTTGGCCTTGGCGGCGTCGGTGAAGGTCTCGGCCTTGCCGGTGGGGACGCCGGCAGCGTCCATGACCTCCTTGGCGAAGCGCTTGGAGCCTTCGATGCGGGCGCCGGCGGCGACGGGGCCGAACGCGGCGATTCCCGCGGCGGAGAGCGCGTCGACGAGTCCGGCGACGAGCGGCGCCTCGGGTCCGACGACGACGAGGTCTGGCCGCTCGGCCTTCGCCCAGGCGACGATGCCGGCGGTGTCGTCCGCCTTGAGCGGCAGGTTCGTGGCAACTGCCGCGGTGCCGGCGTTGCCCGGCGCGCAGAAGAGCGCGTGACCGGCGGCGTCCTGCTTAAGGCGCCAGGCGATGGCGTGTTCGCGGCCGCCGCTTCCGACCACCAGTATCTTCATCGCGCCCTCCTCACTTCTTGGGCACCATCAGCTTCTGGCCGATGCGCAGGTTGTTGTTCTTGAGGGAGTTCATCTCCTTGATCTTCTCGACCGTGGTGCCGAAGGCGTGGGCGATGATCGAGAGGTTGTCCCCCGCCACCACTTCGTACTCGAGGTGGGGGCCGATGACCTTCGGCTTCGACGGCGCGGGCTGGGGCGCGGCCGTGGCCTGCGCCTTCTGGATCTGCACGATCTTGGCGGTGAGGTCCTTGACGATCTCGCCGCGCATCGCCGCCATCTCGCGCTTCAGGTCGGCGATCTGCGCGCGGAGCGAGTCGATCTCGGCCTTGAGGCCCTTGGAGCCGTCGGAGCCCTCGATGCGGCGCACGCGCGCGGAGAGGTCCTCGAAGTTCGACTGCAGCACGTCCACCTGTCCGAGCACGCGCTGCATCTCGGCGTACGCCTGCTGCTTGAGGAAGGCGTCCTGTCCGCCCTGCTGGGCGAAGGCGATTCCGGCGGACAGCGCCGCCGCCAACACCAGTGTTGTTTTCATTTTTGCATCCTTTCAGAATATGTAGAGGACCAGCCAGCACACGGCGATCGCCGCGGCAAAGAGGAGGAACCGGCGGTGCTTCGCGTGCGCCATCTCCTGGGAGATCGTGCGCCCGAAGGTGTGCAGGCCGCCGCCGGCGAGGTAGCGCACCAGGCGGCTGCCGAACGCGCCGGGGGCGTCGATGATCCACGGCGACTTCTCGCGCGTGTATCCGTGGGCGGGGCCCACCATCGACGTGGGGATCGTCTCGCTCATTTCGGCAGCTTCAGCTTCTGGCCGGTCTTGACGCGGCCGTCGGTGGAGATGATGGCGCGGTTGGCGTCGCGGATGAGCTTCCAGGCGGACGCCTTGCCGTAGAACTTCGTGGCGATCTTGTAGAGGGTGTCGCCCTCCTCGACGACGTACTCGTCGGGGATCTTGTCGCGCATCGCCTTGAGCGCGGCGGCCTGGGCTGCGGCCCTGCGCTCCGCCTCCTCCTTCGCCGCGTCGCGCTGCTCCTTGGCGTCCTTGGGCTGGGCAATCGGCGCGACGGCGGCGAGGTCGGGGTCGTCCTCGGCCAGCACGTCGCGTCCGGCGTTCGGCGCCGGCGCGGAGGCGTCGTCGTCCTCGCCGGCGAGGAGCGCCTTGACGTCGCGGACGTCGCGGGAAGGCGCTTCTGCGTCGGGCGAGTCGCTGACCAGCGACTTCAGGTGCTTCACCTGGGCGGAGAGCGCGGCGATTGACTTCTTCGCCTCGGCGAGCTCCCTGCGCTGGGCTTCGCGCTCCTTCTCGGAGGCGGCGAGCTTCTCCTTGAGCGACGCGATCGCCGCGGACGCCTCGGCGCCGGAGTCGGCGAGGCCGTGCTTGGCGGCGAGCTCGCGGGCGAACTCCTTCTCGCAGGCGGCGAGGCGGTCGCGCGCGAGGCGCTCCTTGTCGCTGCCCGGCTGCTGGAGCAGGTATTCCCTGAACGCGCAGTAGGCGCCGGCGTGGTCGCGCGAGGCGTCGAGCAGCAGGCAGGCGAGCTGGAAGCGGGCGGAGGAGTTGGAGGGGTCGTCGCGGCAGACCTTGCGGAAGCCGGCGATGGCCTGGTCAAGGCGTCCGGCGCGGTAGTCCTCCATCGCCGCGCGGTAGGCGGCGTCGGTGCGCTGGCTGGACTGCGACCTGCCGCCGACGTAGTCGCAGGCGGAGACAAGCGCCGCGAGCAGCGCGGCAAACACGGCCTTATTCCTCATCTTCGCCCTCCCCTTCTTCGTCGTCCTCGAACTCTTCGTCGTCCTCGTCTTCGTCGTCGAACTCGTCGGGAGTGTCGTCGATGAAGAAGTCGTCTTCGTCCGCGGAGGAGGAGGAGCTGGCGGACGAGGAACCCTCGTCGTCCTCGGCGGGCTCGTCCGCGGCATCCTCGGCAGCGGGCGGCTGCTCCTCCGATGCGACGGGAAGCTCCGGCTGGGCGTCCTTCTTGTCGTCCTTGCGCTTGTAGGCCTCGGCCTTCTTCTTCGGGTTCGAGCGCTGGAGCGTGGGGTCGAGCTCGTTGAGCTGCTGCAGCGAGGAGAGTCCGAAGTGCTCGAGGAACGCGGCGGTGGTGCCGTAGAGGAACGGGTGGCCGGGGAGCTCGGACTTGCCGACGAGGCGGATGAGCTGCATGTCCATCAGCGTCTTGATGTTCGCGGAGACGTCCACGCCGCGGATCTCCTCGATCTCGCTCTTGGTGAGCGGCTGGCGGTAGGCGATGATCGCGAGCGTCTCCAGCGAGGCGCGGCCGAGGCGGCTGGGGCGGTCCATCTTCAGCATCGCGCGGACGTAGCGGCCGCAGCTCGGCTCGGTCTGCAGGCGGTAGGCGCCGCCGGCGCAGACGAGGCGGAAGCCGGTGCCGCCGACCTCCAGCGCCTTCTCGAGCCCGCGGAGCGCCTCGTCGACCTCCTTCGAGGTGCAGGTGCGGTAGACGTCCATGATCTCCGCGTTCTCGCCCTCCTCGGCGCCGACGGCGCGCACGCATTCGCGCAGCTCGGCGGCGGTAAGCGGCGTCTCGCTCGCGAAGAGCAGCGCGCCCACAATCTCCTGCAGGGAGTGCGGCAGGGGGATCTTCACATCTTCACTCATAGTCGTCGGGCCTTTCAAGCGGTTTGTCGTCCGGCTCCTCGCGGGAGGCCAGGATGGTGATTTCGTGGAACGCTGCGTTCTGGTAGACGATCACCCGGTGCTGGCGCAGGAGTTCGAGGAGCGCGAGGAAGGTGACGATGATCACGCCCTTCGGTGAGCGCTCGGGGTCGAAGAGGGAGAGGAAGGAGAACTGCCCCTCGCGGCGCGTCCGGTCGAGGATCTCGTCCATCTTGTCCGGCACCGAGTAGCGCACGCCCTTGAGCTCCTCGTGGGGAATCTCGTTGGCGCGGGCGAGCACCTCCTGGAACGCGGTCAGCAGGTCGTAGAGGTCGAGGTTGGCGAGCGCGCCGCGCGCGTCCGCGGCGGTCTTCTCGAACTTGGGGCGGCCGCCGCCATAGTCGAAGCTGTTCGCCTGCAGGGCCTCCATGCGCTCGAGCCGGACGGCGGCGTCCTTGAACTTCTTGTACTCGATGAGCTGGCGGACGAGGTCGAGGCGCGGGTCGACCCATTCCTCGTCCTCGCCGTCCTCGGCGGCGCGGCGGGTGACGGGCAGGAGCATCCGGGACTTGATGACCATCAGCGTGGCGGCCATGACGATGAACTCGCCGGCGATGTCGAGGTTGAGCCTGCGCGCGTCCTCGATGAAGCGCATGTATTCGGCGGTGACGTGCTCGATCGGGATGTCGTAGATGTCGAGCTCCTCGCGGCGGATCAGGTACAGCAGCAGGTCGAGGGGACCCTCGAACACGTCGAGGTTCACCTTGTAGTCGTCTGCGAAAAGCTGCTCCTGGGCCATAGTGAGAGTATTATACCAAAAATGTCACCGCGCCGCGCCCGTGAACTCGGTCATGGTGGCTTCGCCGTCGTGGGCGATGTGGCGGGGGAAGACGACCTGGAAGGCGGTCGCCGCGAGGATCCAGAGGTCGAGCGCGAGCGAGCGGCGGTCCACGTACTCGACGTCGTAGCGGAACTTCTCCTCCCAGGAAAGCGCGTTGCGTCCGTGGATCTGTGCCCAGCCGGTGATGCCCGGGCGCACCTCGTGGCGTCGCGCCTGCTCCGGCGAATAGCGCGGCAGATACCGGGTCGGCAGCGGCCGCGGGCCGACGAGCGACATCTCGCCCCTGAGGACGTTCCACAGCTCCGGCAGCTCGTCGAGCGACGTCGCGCGCAGGAAGCGGCCGAAACGGCCGAGACGCTCGGCGTCGGTGCCCGGACCCTCGCGCATGGTGCGGAACTTGAGGATGGAGAACGGCCTGCCGCCGAGGCCGGCGCGCTCCTGCCGGAAGAGGACCGGGCGGCCGAGCGCGAGGCGGACGGCGAGCGCGACCGCCGCCGCAATGACGAGCGCGACGGGCGCGGCGCACAGCGTCAGCGCCACGTCGAGCGCGCGCTTCACGCGAAGCGCTCCATGATCGCCGCGAGCGCGGGGTCCTTCACGCGCACTTCGGCGGGCGAGAGGCCCTCGATCTCGTGGGGGAAGACGATCCAGTCGTTGCCGATGTCCTTGGCGATGTAGTCGGGCTTGATGTGGGTCTTGTTCTTCTCGGGCTTCCAGTAGACGCAGGCGATCTTCGCATCGGCGCCGACCTTGTGCATCCGGTCCATCACCGCCGCGGCGGTCTTGCCGGTGTCGAAGACGTCGTCGATGAAGAGCACCTTGTCGCCGGCGCGGAAGAGGCCGAAGATCTCGTCCCCGAAGGTGAACACCACCTTGCCCTCGTTCTGGCCGATGCCGGTGTAGGAGGCGCACTTGAGCGGGATGTGGCGGACGTCCCAGCCGGTGCACTTGAGGAACTCGTGCACCGCGATCGCCACCGGCGCGCCGCCGCGCCAGAGGCCGACGAGGAAGTCCGGCCGCCAGCCGCCGCCGCGCACGAGCTCGGCGAGGCGCCACTGGTCGCGGAGGTAGTCGTCGGCGGAGAGATAGTGCTTTTCCATGGATTTGCCCCCTTGGCTTGACGGATCAGAAGAACCACTTGGCGCAGGCGAGCAGGCCCTGCTTCCAGGGGACGCGGTGGGAGACGCCGCTCTTGCCGGCGAACTCGGAAAGGTGTTCGACGTACCAGTCGTAGTTCCTCACCAGCGCCTGCTTGTTGGAGTACTTCGGGGCGAAGCCGAGGAGCCTCTCGGCCTTCTCGACCGAGACGAAGGAGTCGGTCGACGCCGTCTCGTACACCCAGGGGTAGAGCGGCGAGAGGTGGAGTTTTTCCAGGATGCGCAGGATGAAGACGACCGGCTTCACCGGCATGCCGCGGATCTTCTTGCCGTGGCCGGCGCGGTCGAGCACCGCCTGGTAGTCCTCCTTCATCGTCGTGAACTCCTTCGCGCCGATGTTGAACTCGGTGGCCACCACGTCCTTGGGGTAGGTCATCGAGCTCCAGATCGCCGCGCAGAGGTCATCGACGTCCATCAGCTGGTAGCGGTTGTCGCCGGAGCCGATCATCGGGAAGCCGTGGCCGGTGTAGGCCCAGTCGTAGAAGAGCGCGAACACGCCGAGCCGCTCGGGGCCGATGAAGCTCTTCGGGCGGATGATTGAGACGCAGTAGCCCTCCTTGATCGCGGCGCGGCAGACCTCCTCGGCGTCGATCTTCGCCTGGCCGTAGGGGCCGACGCCGACCAGCGGGTCGGTCTCGTAGATCGGGTGCTTCTTCGGCACGCCGTAGACGGCGGTCGAGGAGATCTGGATCATGCGGTCCGCCTTGAAGCGGCGGCAGGCGCCGAGCACGTTGCGGCAGCCGTCGACCTCGGTGGTGAAGATGTCCTTCTCGCTGTAGAGCGGCAGCGCCGCCGCGCAGTGGACCACGACGTCGCAGCCCTCGACCGTGCGGTCGACCGCCGCCTGGTCGCGCACGTCGCCGAGCGTGAACTTGAGCCACGGCTCGGACTTCTCGGGGTAGTCGAAGTCCGCGATGTCGAGCACCCGTATCTCCTCCACGCCCTTCGCGCGCAGGAACCTTATCAGATTGATTCCGAGAAACCCGGACCCTCCTGTAACCAGCACTTTCATGTGGTGTATTATAGCATAATTCCGAGGCTTCGGGCATGAACGAGCGTCAGTATTTGTGGTTGGTGCTTTGCCAGAGTGAACGCAATTTTAAATTTTGTTTAGGTTGTCAAAGGCAGATGTTGGATAGCAGATTGGTTGAGGTAGCAATTCCTCCTGTCCC
>CACXRO010000063.1 GCA_902770045.1 uncultured bacterium | reverse complement strand
GTCGTGGGGATCGTCGCCATTCTGTCGATTCGTCCATTATTCCATTTTGTCTGGAAATGGAATAATCGCTTGCGAAACTACGCGCGCCGTGGAGAGGCAAAAGCCTCAAGAGCGGCGCGCAATGACAAGAATCAGTTATGACGCGCAGGGGCGCGAAATCGAAGCGCCGGTGCGCGTGGAAAACGCGCGCGTGCGCGTGGAAGAGGCCAAAAAACGCGCAGAGTGCGCGTCCAAAGGGGTCAAAAACTGCCGCTGGGACAGTCCCAGCCAAGCTTTGGGGTTGTTATGGGCGAAGCGGCGGAGTGGTAACGAGAGCCACAACCATCGGAGTTAATTCTGCCGCGCAAAGTGCCGCTCAAACCTCATTCCACCTGCCGCTTCTCCGTTCCCACACCGCCAGTCCCCGTTCCTTTTTGAATCGTTTTCCATGCGGCGCGGCCGGAGTCCGCGCCCTACCATTCCTCACTTCAGCAGATCGCGGTTGTCCACTTGCGAGAGGACACGCATCTGGTGGATGGCGATTTCGTTAAGGCGTTTAAGGCGTTGCGGCTGCGGGATTCCGTCGCTGATCATCACCGCGTTGATGTTCTCCATATTGGAGATGCAGATGAGCTGGTTGATCGTCGCGTAGTCGCGTTGGTTGCCTTTCAGCGTCGGATTCTCGCGCTGCCACTGCTGATGCGTCTTGCCAAACAGCGCGACATTCAGCACATCTGCCTCGTTGGCATAGATGATGTTCATCTGCGCGCGCGAAACGGCAGGCGGAATCAAATTATTCTGTATTGCGTCCGTATGAATGCGGTAGTTGATCTTCGCCAGTTCCCGCTTCGCCGACCAGCCAAGCTGGCGTTGCTCATCCGCCTTCAAACGCTGGTAGTCGCGGATCAAATACAGCTTGAACTTCGGCGACACCCAGGACGCGAACTCAAACGCCAAGTCTTTCTGCGCATACGTTCCTCCATACCGCCCAGCCTTAGCCACAATTCCGCGCGCATTCGTCCTTTCGATCCACTGTTTGACCGACAGCAGAAACCTGTTCGTTCCCGCCTCGGCCATAATTCCCCCGAATTCGGGGGAATTAAAATCAGGGTTGTACATCTCTTCCCAGATGCCAAGAAACTCGATGGTATTCTTGTTCCGGAGCCATTTTTCAATCAATGCCGAGCCGTTCTCGACCTCACGAACCATGTCAGTAAGGGAAATGTAGTCTTCGCCGCCAACCTTGATGACGGAAATCTCTACATTCTCAACTTTGATTTTAGGCATGGTGTACAATGCTCCTTTAAGTTCAAATTATACCATATTTCCCGCCGTGCTGCCGTTGATGCGGCATGTCCACGTGCCGCCGCCGACCGTTTCAGTCTCGGCCCACGCGCAGGCCACGGTAAACGATGTAATTACAACCGCCAAGGCTTTTCTGCTGTTCATATTTTATCTCCCGATGAATGAATCACTTTCGGCACCTTTTCTTAGTTGCGGAAATTATAGCAAAATCTCCCCTTCCCGTGCAAGGTGCCACGCAAACTGCCGTGGTATTGTCACCCGCCCCGGGGTCTATCCCCTGCCACTGATAATTAACAAACGGATTTGTTCGCGTCTAACGACGCTCACCTTTCGGAATGGCGAACAACGTTAGTTGTGAGCAAATCCGTGTGTTAATCCTGTACCTGCCCCAGGGTCTGTCCCCACTGCTTCAACCTTTCAACTTTTCAACCTTTCAACTTTGAGAGGTCTGTCCCCCTGGGGTTGGACGGGGGGGGGCCAACTCGTGGCGTTGGAAGTAATTCAACAGCCAACAGCCAATATTCAGCGGTCAGTGGTCAATGGTTGCTGGCTGTTGGTTGCTGGCTACTGGACACTGAAACACTTCCGACGCGTCAGCGGAGGGTGAGACGAAGTCAGTCAATCCGCCGCCAGCCGGCGGGCATCGAGAGCTCCTCGACGAGCTCGCCGGACGGGGCCTTGCGCCAGCCGGCGCGGACGAACTCGCCGCCGCCGACCGGCAGCGTCATCGAAAGCGAGTCGATCGGCAGATCGCGCGGGGGCGAGAACTCGAGCGTCTTCGCGGCGTAGTCCATCTTCCTCAGCCCCAGCAGGTCGCGCCGGCAAGTGACCGCGATGTGGCTCGCGAAGCCGTGGTTGCAGCTCGCCTCAGTGCGGATGTGCTCCCAGAGCGTGCCGGTGAGCTCGGCCATGTAGAGGAAGAAGCCGCGCGTCTCCTCGAGGATCTGCGCCGACAGTCCCTCGCGCGCGAGGCACTCAAGCCGCAGGTAGTTGCCGATGAAGGCGTTCGAGGGGTGGATCTGCGGGAACTTGCCGGTCTTCGCGCGCTTGGGGCCGAAGTCCTCCACCAGGCGCTGCCAGAGCGCGGGATGCGACTCCTTCGTCGCGGTGCCGAAGAAGAACGCGTAGTACTGGCAGGTCTCGGTGCATTCGCCCGAAAGCTTCAGCGAGCCGTCCTGCTGGCGCAGCGCGTTGTCGCAGAACCACTCGCCGGTCCAGGACTGGCGGCGGACCGCCTCGCGCACGCGCGCGGCCTCGGCGGCGAGCTCCGGCATCGAGTAGAGGCGGTCCATCGCCTCGAGCATCCGCGCCCAGAGCATGTTCGAGGGGTAGCTTACGTCCTGCACCAGCGAATTCGCGCGCGACCACTCCACGAACACCCAGCGCGGCAGCTTCTCGAGGAGACCGTCGGAGTTGCGGAAGCCCTTCAGGTAGTCGACGAGCGCCTCGAGGCGCGGACGATACGCCGCGACGAGGGCCGGGTCGCCGCCGCGGTCGCGGTACTCCTCCACCTCCAGCGCGAGCCACATCGCCC
The DNA here is from genome assembly GCA_902770045.1 of uncultured bacterium. Taxonomy (GTDB): domain Bacteria; phylum Verrucomicrobiota; class Kiritimatiellia; order RFP12; family UBA1067; genus UBA1067. The sequence goes on along the minus strand of CACXRO010000063.1, from coordinate 6,045 downwards.
AGTTGGGGATGAAGTTGCCGTTCGGGAAGTCGGCCGGATAGCACATCGCGAACATGCCCCGCGGCAGATTGTCGAAGCAGTCCGGCAGCACGTAGTTCTCGAGGAAGAGCCGCTCCGACTCGAGCGAGCCGGTGAAGAGCTCCGCCGAGCGCCCGAGGAAGAAACTGTCGCAGAGCCAGCCGGCGCGCTCGCGCCCGGGGCAGTCGGTGAAGACGTCCGCCGAGTTCTGGGAAAAAGTCTCCTGCGCCGCGGCGAAGATCTTCTCGAGCGCCTTGTCGGACGACTCCAGCGTTGCCCTGAACGCCTCGGGGTTCTTGTATTCCCTGAGCGACGGCGGGTCGATTTCGAACGCGCCAGAGCAGGCGACGACGTCCGCATACCTGAGCGTGTAGGGCTCAAACGCCTCGAGCGCATACTCGCCGGGCTCCAGGAGGTCCCAGACGACGACGTTCGCGCATTCGTAGCGGGTGGGGCTCACCTCGCCGTTCACCAGCACCTCGTCGAAGCGGAAGGCGATCTTGCCCGGACGGAGGCACTTGACGCGCAGCATCGGGAAGCCGCTGTCGTTGAGCCCCGCGTCGAAGATAACCGAATCGCCGTCCGCGAGCGCGATGCGCCCCGCCGCGCCGTCGGCCTTCCACGGCACGCGGTTCGTCGCCACGTATCGCTGGGAAAGGTCCCACCAGTTCTCCTCCAGCTCGCCCTTCGCAAACGCGGCGCCGACGCCGTCGGGACCGCTTCCGTCCACGAACCTGACCGGGCGCGTGCGGCGCTTGGCGTCGAAGACGGTCTTCGCGCGCGACACCGGACGGAACGGACCGCGCACCTTGAACTCCGCATAGGGCGCGCGGCGCGGCAGCAGCTTCACCTCGGGACGCTCCTCCAGCATCGGTCCCGGCCATGTGCGCACCAACATGCGCTTCCAGTCATCGAAGTTGGGCCGAAGGCGGTAGAGTTCGCTGAACGCGCGCTGGTAGCTGTAGCGGACCACCTTCTGCACCCTCGGCAAAATCCACCCCGAGAAGCCGCCGTTCACGCCGGTGGCAGCGATTACCTTGTCTCCCAAGACCACCTCGGCCTGCAGGAACGACGGCTGGTCCATGGTGCAGTAGCTGTTGACGTTGTAGCCCGCCACTTCGACGGCGAGAATGTTCAGTCCTGCCTTCACCTGGAGCGGAATCTCGTCCACCCTGAAATATCCCTTCGCCGCGCGGGCCGGACCCCAGCCGACGTGCTCGCCGTTGAGCGAAATGCGGTAGTCGCTCGCGCCGGTGATCCGGAGGAGCGGACGCTCCCCCTCCTTGGCGTCGAAATACGCCGCGAATCCGACGAACAGGTTGCGCTCGAACGCCATCCCCTTTAGGCACACCGGCTTTGCCGCGACGAAGCGCGGCGCGGGGTCTGCGAGCGCGGACGCCGCGGCAAGCGCCGCGAGCGCGAGGAGAAGTTTCTTCATGTCAGTTCTTTCTTTCCAAGGCGGGAAAGCGAAACTGCCGCGACCGCCAGCGTCCCGAGCAACGAGACTATGCCCAGCGCCACCGCGGAAGAATTCACGTCCCACGGCGCGGACGGAGCGTCCTTCTGCCGCGGAGTCAGGACCTCGACGAGGTAGACGTCGGGGTTCCACGGCAGGCGCGCGAGCGAGACGATGCGCTTCAGGCGCATCATTTCCGCCACCTGCGGGCTCGAGAAGTCCTGGGTGCGCAGGAACGACAGCTGCATCGAGGAGTCGGTGCGGCGCGCCTCGGTCAGGTCCACCGGCGCGCAGTAGAGGCGGTCGACCCGCGCGAGGTCGAACGCACCGACGACCGCCATCGCGCCGAGCGCACAGAGCGCGGCCTTGCGCGCGGCCTCGCCCTTCTTCGCGGCGAGCGAGACGACGAAGTCGATGCCGTAGGCCGCCAGCACCGCAAGCGAAAGCTCGGCGAGGTGGATCCACTTCACCGGGCAGCGGACGAGGTCGCCGACCGGCAGCGCGAACACGCAGCGGTAGAGCGGCTCGAAGTAGCGTCCAAGCGAGAGCGCGACGGCGAGGACTGCCGCGGCGAGGAAGAAGATCGCGTCCCCTTCGCGCCGGCGGAACGCCGCGACCGCGCCGACGAGCGCAAGGAGGCAGGTGACCCAGCCGACGTAGAGCGAATGCTGGCGGTAGTTGCCCTCCTTCGCGCCGTAGGGGCGCCCGAGCGCGCCGGTGTACGGCTTCACGCCCGAGCCGGTGCGCGTGCCGATCGAGAGGACGTAGGGGCAGCTCGTGTCGCCCTTGCCGCGGGCGGAAAAGAGCTCCGTCGCCTCGTCCAGGGGCAGCGACCAGTTGGTGACGAAGATCCACTGCTTCTCGCGCTCGGCCTTCCGCTCCGCCTCGGACTTCTCCGCGGCGGCGGCGTCACCGTCCTTCTTGCCGACGTCCACGCCCGCCGACTCCATCTGCTTCTCGCGCCCCGCCACCTCGCGCAGCGACGCCGCCACGCCGGGCGCGCCGACGAGCGCGAAGGCGAGCGCGGCGAGAAGCGCGCCCTTCCACGGCAGCGCGCGCTCGCGGACGCAGCACCAGACGAAATACGCACCGGTGAAGAGGGTGAAGATCAGCCAGAGGTCCTGCTGGCGGAAGCTCGCCCAGCCGACGACGGCGCCGAGGAGCAGCCAGTGGCGGAGGCGTCCGCGGCGGACGGCGCGGTCGGCGAGGCCGAAGGCGAAGACGCCGTAGGTCATCCAGCGGAACCAGCCGAGGTGTCCGGCGGAGAAGAGCGTGAACCAGTACCCGGAGAGCGAGAGGAAGATGCCGGCCGAATACGACGCGAGGCGCGAAAGCCCGCGGCCGCGGCAGTAGTACGCCACCGCAAGACCGGCGAGGAACGCCGGGACCGCATACTGCAGCTCCTGCAGGAAATACGGCGCGCCGGCGAACGCCTTGAGGTCGTCGGGCGAGAAGAGGCCGGTCCGGACCCACTCGCGCATGAACGCCGAGACGTTCGCCCACCAGCCTTCGGGATGGGAGATCGGGCAGTCGGGCATCACCGGCGAGACGCCGGTCGACCAGGTGCCCCAGAACACGAACGCGGCGCACACGGCGAAAAGCGCCGCGTACGCCGCGAGCCACGCAGCCTTCGGGCCGAGCTTCATCTTCAGCCGATCTTGCCGATGGCGAGGTATGCGAACACCAGCGCGAAGATTGCCACCGTCTCGACGATGCCGAGCGCGGCGAGGTAGTTGGAGAAACCCTGGTTGGTCTCGGCCTGCGCATCGCACGCGGCCGCGCCGGCGCGGCCCTGGAAGAGCGCGGAGAGACCGATCGCGAGTCCGGCGAAAACGCCGGCAACGAGGAACGGCACGCCGAGGCCGACCACCTTCTCAGGGGTCTTGAGGAAGTCGAGCATCTTGTTCATGACGATCATCCCGTAGAGCACCTGGGTGATCGGCGCGCCGACGAAGGTCAGCAGCAGGAACGGCGCGGACTTGCCCGCGGCGTAGCACTTCTTCCATGCGCCGACCGCCGCCGCCGAGGCGAAGCCGGTGCCGAACGCGCTGCCCGCGCCCGCGAGTCCCATGCAGGCGATCGCGCCTGCGACTATCATTGCTGCATCACTCATTGTATTCTCCTTTGTGTTTGCTGAACGGACTAAAGGCGTAGCCAGACCAGGACACGCCCTTGTGGTTTGAAAACTCCAGGGTGTTGAGGCGCACCGCGTGCACCAGGATCGAAAGCGCCGCCATGGCCAGGTTGAGGGCGTGGCCGGCGACCAGGATGAGCACGGTGCCCACGAACATCAGCGCGTTCAGCCACAGCGGCTTGTCGCCCGAGACGAGCCCCAGCGCCATCGAGTTGAAGTTCTCCGCCACCTTGACGGACGCGAGCCCGACCGCGAAGAGCCTGACGTAGCTGATGATGTCGCCGAGCGACGACATTATGTTGAGGGGGAGCATCCCCAGCGTGATTCCGTTCGTCTTCAGGTCCCTCGGCTTGACCGAGAAGAGGAACACGCACGCGAGCGAGGCGCCGAACACCCACATCATGCACGGCGGCACGGACTCGAAGATGCCGACCAGCGAATTGGTGACGAAATACATGAAGAGGAGGATGCCGGCCCAGCCGAACTCCGCCACCGCCGTCGAGTCTGGCAGCCGGCAGACGCCGTTCCAAATGCGCGCGAGCATAAGGTGCGAGGCTCCGATCGTGAAGCAGACGAGCATGATGTTCTTGTAGGTGACGTCGCCGAGCCACTTCACCGTAGGCCAGTCGGCGCACCACGGAATCGCCGCGCCGAACCAGGTGTTGGAGAGGACTCCCCACGCGATCGTCGCGGCGGAGAAGACGGTCAGGAGCGTGAACCAGCTCCGCGACAGCTTCTTGCGCAGCGCGAGCGTGGCGGCGAGGAAGATCGCGCCGTAGGCGCCGTCGCCAACGAGCATCGCGAAGAAGAGCGAGAAGTAGCACATGAACGGCACCGACACGTCCGACTCGGTATAGGCCGGGGCGATGCCAAGGCCGGAGAAAAGCACCTTCATCGGACGGAACAGGCGCGGCGGCTCGACGAGCGTCGGGGGAGTCTCGCCCGGCTCCGGGTCGCGCAGGAGGACGCCCCAGCCGGCCGCGCCGGCGCGCGCGAAGAGGTCGGTCTGGTCGCCGCGGACGATCTCCATGAGCGACTTCACCTTCGGCTCCGGGATCCAGCCCGAAACCACCGCGACCGCGCCGTGCTCGTGCAGGAGCTCCTTCGCCTGCTCGAAGGCCATGCGGTCGGCGAGATGCGGATACCACGCCTCGATCGCCTTGTCGTCGCAGCCGGCGAGCCGGGCGTCGTCGATGCGGATGCGGTTCTCGACCCGGGCAAGCTTCTCGCGGAGGCGCGAGAGCGACATCTCCGGCAGCTTGTCGGGCAGCGGCACCGCGTCGCGCAGGCCGTCGACCCGTTCGAGGAGGCGCTCCGCGAGCGCGGGGTCGAAGTCGCCGTAGGGCTCGTAAGCCTTGATCTCGCGCTCGAGGCGCTCGCGCTCGGCCTTGAGCGTCTCGCGGTCGGCGTCGATCGCCAGCACCTCGGCGACGGAGTGCGGACGCTGCTCGGCGTCCTGGACAAGCTCGCGCGCCTTGCGGATGAGCAGCAGCGCGCGCTCGGCGTCGGCGATGTCGCCCTTGGCCTTCGCCACCGCCTCGCCGCCGGCGGCGGAAAGCTCGAGATGCACCGCGCCGAGCAGGCGCAGCCGCTCCAGCGTGGCGTCCCGGTCCGAGGCGAGGCAGACGAGGTCGAGGTGCTTCATCGGGACGATCACGGCGCGGCCTCCTCCCCTTCGCCTTCACCGGCCGGGGCGCGGCTCTTGGCGATCTTGCCGCGCGTGACCGAGGAGGTCTGCTCGTCGCCGAGGGCGATCTTGATCACGCGGATCGCCTCTTTGCACTCGGGTATCTTCACTTTCTCGAAGAGGTTCACGCGCTGCGAGGTCTGCTGCAGCTCCTCGGCGACGAGGCGGCGCTGCTCCTCGAAGACGGCGCGCTCGGAGCGGAGCGAGACGACCTCCTTCGCCGCCTCGACCGCGTCGTCGACCCACGGCGGCGTGGCCCAGCGGTCGATGCGGCCGACTTCGGTCTCCGCCGACTCGAAGGTGGGGATCTCGACGCCGGCGATGTTCGCCCGGCCGGTCTTCACCTCGCCGACCTTGACGAGGCCGGAGAGCAGGCCTTCTTCGGTGGCGACGACGCCGATCCAGGCGTTCATCGCGGCGCGCAGCTCGCGCTCGCGCGCGGCCACGGCCTCGGCCTTGGCGACGATGGCGGCGATCTCGGCCTGAAGCTGCTGCTTCTTGAGCTGGAGCATGGGCAGGAAGCGCTGAAACCGCTTCAGCGCGTCCGTCTGAGCCTTGAGCTCGGTCTTAGTCAGCTTCACCTTCACCATGATTGGTGTGTATTATACCAAAAATCGGCGCCTGTCGGGCACCGCCTCGCGACTGGGCAACGAGTGGGTGCTTTGCCAGAGTGAACGCAATTTTAAATTTTGTTTAGGTTGTCAAAGGCAGATGTTGGACAGCAGATTGGTTGAGGTAGCGATTCCTCCT
>CACXRO010000062.1 GCA_902770045.1 uncultured bacterium | reverse complement strand
ATCCCGTTTCCTTCATCCATTGCTGTCTCCTTCCCTCTCGAGAAAGAAGACAGCCACAATGGCCTATTCAGCGTGTCTCAAATTTGGGGAATAGTGCACGCCGTCGCTACGCCCCCCCCCGCAGCACATAAAGTCGCAGGGTCTGTCCCCATACAGTTAAAACCTCTGTGCCTCTGTGTCTCTGTGTGAGACAAAACTGCCGCGGAACTGGAACAGGGTTGCCTTGGGCGAAGCTGCGGAGCGGGACAGCCGAGCGGAGCGGGACAGCCGAAGGCCGCGAGAGCCCCTAAAGCTCTATCTCCCAGCCAGGACCGCGATTGTCTTAAAACGGACTATTTGATATAATACCCGTCACTTCAGACCTCGGACTGTAGTTCAGTTGGTAGAGCACGACACTTTTAATGTTGGGGTCGCGGGTCCGATCCCGCCAGTCCGACCAATAAAAACACGAGAGGAAAATCTATGCGCACCAATGCACTGGTTGTTTATTCATTTCTTTTTGCCGCAAGCGTGCTTGTTCCCGGGGCGGTGTTCGCAGGGCTTTACGGCGACACTCCCAACGCAACGCATGCCTGGTCGGTGCATGACGGTAACCGTCCAAAGCCGTCGCGTGTGACAGTAGACGAGAATGGGGTTCCTTCCGATGCGATTGTACTCTTCGACGGAACGAAGGAAAGCTTCGAGAAGAACTGGTGCGATGGGAAGGGAAATCCCGCCAAGTGGATTGTCAACGACGATGGCACTTTCTCCTGCGGTATCGGCTTCAAATTCGGCGAGTGCCGCACGCGCGAGGAGTTCGGCGACTGCCAGCTCCATATCGAATACAAGCATCCTGCAGACATAACGACCATCGGCGGCAATGCGCAGATGCGTGGTAACTCCGGCGTCTTCCTCATGGGGACGAAGTACGGCTACGAAGTTCAGGTCCTCGAGAGCTACTATACTTGCAAGGAGCTTGAGGGCACGCCTGAGTTCATTCAGAACTATGCAGACGGTCAGGCGGGAGCGGTGTATGCCGAGAATCCGCCTCTCGTCAACCCTCAGCGCAAGCCAGGGGAATGGCAGGTCTACGACATTGTCTTCCACCAGCCAGTCTGGAAGGACTCACAGCTCCTTCATCCCGGCTCTATCACGGTCTTTTTCAATGGCGTGCTTGTTCAGGACCACTGGGAGATGGAAGGGCAGACGACTCATTGCCGCCGCCGCCCGCTCGCGCCCCATCCTGCGAAAGGTCCGCTCTCCCTCCAGGACCACGGTTGCCCCGTCACCTTCCGCAACATCTGGTTGCGTCCGCTCGCATCGCGCTGGGACAATCTCACGCATTCCGACATGAGCGCCGATCCAGAGAAAGTTATGGCCGAGCGTCGCGCAACGGCTGCGAAACTCTATGCCAAGATTGCCGACCCCAAGGCCGCCACAGCCGACAATATCAAAGCTCTTGCCGAAGTCATCTCCTATGCGGACGAAGGTGTCTACGCGGCAGACTTCCATAATGCGCTCGAGGCATACCGTGCGAAGCCAGGCGACGCGAATGAAATCAAGTCTGTCAACAACGCGCTTGATGTCCTCATACGTAATAAGGTAATCCCTGAGGCTGCAAAAATCGCAAATGCCAAATAGGTTTGCGTAATTAAAGTCGCAGGGTCTGTCCCCCTACAGTTATCATTATCCGGTCGAAATCTGCGACCAGATCAGTTGTCGCAGAATTTGCGACAACCAAAACTGCCGCGGAACAATATTAGACCTCTTCCGTCAGTTTGCGCATTTCCTCGCGGATGCGCTCGGCCTCGGCTTCGTCCCCATGCATGACGGCATACTCAAGCAACAAGTCAAGTCGCTTGAGCGCCTCAATCGTGTCGTCTCTCTGCGGCATCGCCATAGTCTCAACTCCACCATTTCCCTCTTCTCATTTCAGCCGCTCGCAGAGCGGCAGGATTTCTTCCAGTTTGGCGACGATGCGCTTCTGCTCGGCAAGGGGCGGGAGGGGGATGAGGCAATCTCTAATTATTTCAAGGGTTAAATTAGGTATGGCAGTAACCTTTCTCTGCTTCGTTAGAATACGCTGTATCATTGGGCCATTTAACGCGATGACGATGTACTTTAGGCTTACTGATTTAGCATTCACAAGTCTAATCATTGACACTGCCTGATTTGCATTTAACGGCAGATCATTGTCCCTCACAATAGCCGTTCTACCTAATGTTCCCGCAATTGTAATCAGAATATCATTTGCTTCCAATATCGATCGTCTCAACGCTCCCATATGAGTCTTCTCATCAATGTACTTTAGATTAGACTTGTCAAGCACATCCAATCCTGCAATATTTTCTGCACGCAAGAAGCCCACTCCCTTGTCTGAATAACTTACATTTCCTCCGCGTGGCGTTGTTCCCTTGGTAATCTGAGAAGAAATATCCCCCAACCTCACCCACTCCCAGCTTTCGGGGATGTCGAAGAGTTTTTCGTCGTCGGGGATTGGCGGGACAACCGGGACGGACGAGACGGACGAGACCGACGATGCGCGAGACGCGACGCGCGACTTTACCTTGGCTTTCCCGGTTGTCCTGGTTTGCTTGGTTGTCTCAGCAGCCCTGTTCCTTAAGATCTTCTCCAGCAGCTCCGCCGCCGTTCCCTCTTCGGGGCGCTGGTCGACGAGCTTGCCCTGAATCGCCATCTGGAGCAATGACTTCTGCATGTCCACGGGGAAGCGCTTGTTGAAGTCCTCCAACTTGCTCCACGCCTTTTCGTAGCGGTCGATCAGCGGCAACAGTTCCTCGATCTTCGCCACAATCCGCTTCTGCTCGGCAAGGGGCGGGAGGGGGATGAGTTGGTCCATCATTTTTGTCCGCGACAGATTGTAAAAAGCCTGTCCCGATTTATTCACGATAGTTCTACAACAGTCCCTGAAATATTTCGAACTACAAGCGCAAAGCAAGTAACGCGAGAAGACATCATCATTTAGATGAGGTGTAAGCATGAGAACAAAACCACCGACTACCATGTCATCATAGTCACCTTCGATTCTCGCCATCTTTCCAACATGATCCAAGCTAGTAACTGCAGGCGTTATGAGCATGTTCCTGCGGAGAAACAATTCAGCATTTACAAACTCATCAGATATCATCACATCATCAGGCTTGGTGCAGTATCCCATGTCTGCAATGTTTCCACCGCGTAGAACGCGTATCATTTTCGCGCCTTGAACGTCTAGATTTCCCCTACTATACGCAAGACCTGCACGATTTGATACACATTCCCCCAACCTCACCCACTCCCAGCTTTCGGGGATGTCGAAGGGTTTTTCGTCGTCGGGGATTGGCGGGACAACCGGGACTGACGAGACAGATGGGACAGACGAGACGGACGACGCGCGATGGGCGGCGCGCGATTTTGTCCTGTGTATCCCGGTTGTCTTGTGTGTCCCGTGAGTCCCGGTAGTCCCGTGCCTTAAAATCTTCTCCAGCAGCTCTTTGCCGTACCTTCTTCGGGGCGCTGTTCGACGAGCTTGCCCTGGATGGCGAGCTGGAGGATGCTGTTCTTCAGTTCCTGCGGGGTCATTGCCACCCCTTCCTCTTCCTGATGCCCCACACCGTCTGGTCAACCTTGCGCTTGATCTCGTCTGCCATGAGCGCAAGCTGGGCGGAATCGGTCGCGGAATCAAGCCGGGAGTAGATGCTCTTGTCCCAGTCCTCGCCGCGGGCAGCGGTGCGGGCCGCGTGCATTCGCTCTCGCACGCCGCCGTGCTTCTTGAAGTCCTCCTCCTGCGCGGCAATCATCTTGTCGAGCATATAGCGCGTCTGGTGGCAGATGGTCAGCATCAGGTTCGCCACCGTCTCCGCAGGGCGAGTCTCGAAAAACTTCTGCCAATCGGCCCAATCAGCATGCTCCTTCGCGTAGTCGCGCGCGCCGCGGCGCCGCTTGTCGTCGGCCGGCCATTCCGCAAAGCCGTGCGTCTTGAGCCAGTCGAGGTAGTCCTCGATCAATTCGTCGAGCGTGGCGCGGGCGACATTCGTGAGCTTTATCTCGGTCTCCTTCGAGGTGCCGCTCGCCGCGCTGCCCTCGGCTATGTTCTGCTTGCAGCTCCGCGCCGCCTGCGTCATCTGATCGACCGTTCGGTCGCCGTGCGCAGGGAGAAACCTTCGGCAAAACAAGACCGTGCCCTGGTAGATAACGTCGCTCTTGCGGTAGACAATGAGCTTCTTGTATCCGCCATGCGGCAGCACAATCTTGGGGGAAACGAGACTACCGGGACTTACGGGACCTCCGGGACAAGACGGCTGTCCCGTCTGTCCTGTTCGTCCTGGTTGTCCCGTTCTCTCGTTCATGCTCACTGCGCGCCTCCGAGCTTCTCGGTGATCTCCGCGAGAACGCGGTCGATCTCGGCGTTGAGGGAAGAGCGCTCCTCCTGATAGCGCTGGATCAAATCCATCGGAGCGAGGATCTCCTCCTCGACATGCGGATAGCCGCACTGGTCGAGGTTGTAGCCGAGCTCTCCGGCAAGCTCAGATGCCGTGAACTTCTTCGCCTTGTCGAATCCGTCCTTCCACCATTCGACGACGGGATCGAAGTGCTCCAGCTTCATCGGCTTCGTCTTGGAGAAGTGCTTGTAGCCCTCCGGCATGTCGAGGCGGTAGAACCAGGTCTCCTTCGTGGGCCCAGTGCGGTCGAAGAAGAGGATGTTCGTCGTGATCGAGGTGTAGGGCGAGAAGACGCTCCCGGGCATGCGGATCACGGTGTGCAGGTTGAATTCCGAAAGCAGCTTCTTCTTGATGCTCAGCTTGGCGTTGTCGGTACCGAAGAGGAAGCCGTCTGGCAGGATCACCGCCGCGCGTCCGTTCTTCTTGAGACGATACATGATCACCGACATGAAGAGGTCGGCCGTCTCGGAGCTTGCGAGGTCGGCGGGGAAATGGCTCTTTACGTCCGCCTTCTCGCTGCCGCCGTAGGGCGGATTCATGAGGACGACGTCGAACTGGTCCCGCTCGGTGTAGTCCAGGACATCGTGCAGGAGCGAGTTCGCGTGGAACACCTGCGGGACGTCCAGGTCGTGCAGGAGCATGTTGGTGATGCAGAGCATGTACGGAAACTGCTTCTTCTCGATACCGTAGATCGAGTTGCCGTACGCCTCCTTGTCCTCCGTCGTCTTGACCTGCGCATCAAGCTCCTTGAGCCAGCTCGTGATGAAGCCGCCGGTGCCGCAGGCGAAGTCGGCCATCTTCTCGCCGATCTTCGGCTTTATCATCTTCGCCATGAAGTCCGTCACGGCGCGCGGCGTGTAGAACTCGCCCGCCGAGCCCGCGCTCTGGAGCTCCTTGAGTATCGTCTCGTAGATATCGCCGAAGGCGTGGCTCTCCTCGTAGTCGGAGAGGTCGAGCCCGTCGATCACGTTCACGACCTGACGCAGGAGTACGCCGTCCTTCATGTAGTTGTTGGCGTCCGCGAAGGTTGTCTGCACGATGGCCTTGCGGATTGGCGTCGAGGCGGTGACGGGCAGCTTCTTGAGCGTGGGGAAGAGCGTGTTGTTAACGAAGTCGAGCAGCTTGTCGCCGGTCATGGCGGAGCCTGAGCGGTCGTCTGCCGCCCAGTTTGCCCAGCGGCACGCGTCGGGGATGATGGAGACGTACTTGTCGTCGTTCCACTCCCAGTCCTTCTCCTTAGCGTCGTAGACCTTGAGGAAAAGCATCCATGCGATCTGCTCGATGCGCTGGGCGTCGCCGTTGATGCCGGCGTCGTTGCGCATTATGTCCCTGAGGCGCTTTACGAATCCCGATAGATTTCCCATGTTTTATCCTACTTTGTAAAGTTCTTCCTCGAGTTCGCGGACGGCGCTCAAGTACCCTTCCCTGCCGCCGAACGACTCGGCGATCTTCGCGGGCTTGCCGAATTTCCTGAACGGATCAAGCTGCAGTATCGCCGTATTCTCGATCTCGTATACGCCGACGTCCTTGTACCGCTCGAGCAGCGCCTCCAGCACCTCGCGCGCGACGCCGCCGTAGCGGCTCAGGAAGTCGCGCTTCTTGACGTTCTCCGCCCTTTCGCGGCGCGTGAGCGGCTTCTGGTCGAAGGCGACGTGGCAGATGAAGTCGAAGTCGTCGACATCGGACATCCCCTCCTCCGCCTTCAGCGCGTCGAGGTCGATGCCCTCGAACATCAGCAGCTCCCGGATGGCGGCCTTCTTTTCCTCGGCGCTCCACTGGTGGATGAAGTTGTCGAGAGAGGCGTATTTGCCGATGATGTTCATCTTGGTGTAGTCGACGATGCTTTCCTGGGCAAGCAGCCGGCCGTCGGCATCGTAGATCGAGACCCTCTTGCCGGCGATATGGACTTCGCAGCCGGTCGCATCGACGAAGAACTTGCCGACGGGTGGCCGCGGAGGCGGATCGACGCCTGGCCCCGGCGGCGGCGGCGACGGACGGCGGCCGGGATCGAACCCCTCGTCGATCTCGATCGGCCCGTCCCAGTCAGGATCGGCGAAAAGCCGCGTCACGTTGCGGAAGTCCATCACCACGAAGAAGCTCTTGCCGTCCTTTTCGCGCAGGCGGGTGCCGCGCCCGATGATCTGCTTGAACTCGGTCATCGAGCCGATCATCTCGTCGAGGACGATGAGCTTGGTCATCTTGCAGTCCGCGCCGGTGGAAAGCAGCTTGGAAGTCGTAGCAATGACTGGATACGGAGCAGAGACGGAAATGAAGTAGTCGAGCTTGCTCTTGCCGTAGACGTCGGAGCCGGTTATGCGGACGACGTAGTCGGGGTTCTCCTTCACCATGTCGGCGTTGAGGTTGTTCAGCTCGATGCGCATGCGCTCGGCGTGCTCCTCAGTGGCGCAGAACACGATGGTCTTCTGCATCCTGCCGGTGCGCTTCAGGTAGTTGGTGATCTCCTTCGCCACCTGGCGCGTGCGGTCTTCGAGGACGAGGTTGTAGTCGAAGTCGGAGTTGGTGTAGATGCGGTCGGGTATCTCGTTGCCGAACTTGTCCAGCTGCCCTTTTCTGGGACGCCAGCCGTCCGAGATGTCGGTCGTGACGTTGATCACCTTGAACGGCGCGAGGAAGCCGTCGTCGATTCCCTCGCGCAGGCTGTACGTGTAGACTGGGTCGCCGAAGTAGTCGATGTTGGAGACGTACTTCGTCTCCTTTGGCGTCGCGGTCATGCCAATCTGCGTGGCCGAGGAAAAATAGTCGAGGATCCTGCGCCAATTGCTGTCCTTCTTCGCGGACCCCCGGTGGCATTCGTCGACGATGACGAGGTCGAAGAAGTCCTTGCTGAAAAGCTTGGCGAACCTGGCGACGGTTTCCTCTCCGTCGCCTTCGTCGCCGCCTTCCTCGTCGCCCGCAAGCTGCTGGTAGAGCGAGAAGAACACTTCATGCGAGGTGATGGTCACGGGGTCGTCCTTGGCGAAGTTGACCTTGTGGATCGTCTTTTCAAGCGGCGCGAAGTCCTGCTGGATCGACTGGTCCACGAGGTTGTTCCTGTCGGCGAGGTACAGGACTTTCCTGCAAAGACCGCTTTTCAGCAGGCGGTAGACGATCTGGAACGCCGTATATGTCTTGCCGGTTCCGGTCGCCATCACCAGCAGGAGGCGCTTCCGCCCCCGCGCGATCGCCTCGACGGCGCGGTTGATTGCGTTGCGCTGGTAGTAGCGCGGATCATACGTGTCCTGACTGGAATAATATGGCTCGGCGACGATCTTCTTCTCGTCCGGGGAGATGCCCGCGCCACCGTTTGACTCGCGCTCCCAGCGGGCGGAAAGCTCCTCTACGGTCGGAAAAGCATCGAGCGGCAGGGTGCGCTCCAGCCCCGTCAAGAGGTCATGCTCCTGAAAGCCGTCGCCGTTTGAGCTGTAGGCAAACGGGATGTCCTGCATCTTGGCGTAGGTTATCGCCTGCTGGAGACCATAGGAAACGGAATGGTTGTTGTCCTTCGCCTCGACGATGGCAATCGGCTTGTTGGACGAGAGATAGAGGACATAGTCGGCCTTCTTTGGCTTCCCGCGGACAACGAAGTTCCCCCTGATATTGACCCTTCCGTCGGTGATCTTAGTCTCCATTGTCATGCGATCACGGCCCCACTTGGACTCAATTGCAGGCGTGATGAACTGCAGCTTGATGTCCTCTTCCGTCATCTGTTTCTTGTCTAAGATCATTTGGGCCAACTATGTTTCTACCGTATATGCTGAAGCGATGTTCATGCCATGATCTGTCTCCGCCGGAGCGGCGGAAACGGCGAACGGCGCAGTAGAGCGCATGCGCATGGTGTTGTTCAGTTTCACTATTGCGTATTATACCAAAAAACTGCCGCGGAAACTGCCGCGGAATCTGCCGCGGTAAAGTCGCTGGGTCTGTCCCCATACAGTTCACGAATAATCACATTTTCCGATGGAATAATGTGGCCGCCAATCACATTTTCCGATGGAATGATGTGATTCAATCAGCTACTGGACGTCCGACTCCGGGAACGCCGAGGTCGAATTCGTCATTCAAGGCGAAAATGACGTATTCCCCGTCGAAGCCAAGGCGGAAATCAACACCAAGGCAAAGAGCCTAAGGGTCTACAGGGAACTTTTCAATCCGCCATACGCAATCCGTACTTCGCTCCAGCCATACCATGACGGAGAAGCCGTAAAGGACATTCCGCTCTATGCGTTCGGCATTCATGTCTCGCAGCTTCTCTCCCCAGCGAGGTGCCGCGGGAGGGTGTATACGCCGGCTACTTCAGGTTGATGGCCGCGGACTTGATCTCTTCCGCCTTGGCGCGGAGCGCCGCCTCGCTCGCCTCGAGCGCCTCGTCGCGGAGGTCGAGCGTGATCAGGTAGGCCTTCAGCTCGGCGCGCTGGTCTGCGTCCAACCCGGCGGAATACCTGTCGAGTAGCGCCGGGGCGCGCTTCACGGCGGCGGTGGCGCGGGCTTGCTGCTCCGGGGTGGCGGTCGCCTTGCGCATGGCGTCGGCATCGGCGGCAGGAAGCCATTCGTCGTTGAGCGCATTGACGATGGCGACAAACAGCCTGCGTCCCTGTGCGGCGGCGGCGGCGTTCTTGTTGGCGGCGAGGGCGGCGGCTTCGTCAACCGGGACGCGCTGCAGCTGCTCGTTGACGCCCGTCGAGGCGGTCATGTATTCGCTGTTGTAGCGCTGGTGGAGCGCGACACCTGCCTCGTCGATTGCCGCAAGACGATCTGCGGCGACGAGGCGAGCGGCGGCGGCGACAAGCGTGCTGCCGCAGAAATCGACAAACACAGTGTTGAGGATGTCCCTGAGAACGGCGTAGTCGTCGTTGTCCATCGCGACGCGCTTTTCCTCCGACAGCACTGCCTCGATTGCCTCGTTGAGGCGTGCGCTGACCTGCTGGAGGACGTCGAAAAGCTCCTCGGCCGTCATTATCTCGACCTTTGCGGGAACTAAGGTTGACTTGGCGAATTCGAAGGCCGCACGAATCTCGTTGCGCTCAAGGATGGTCTTCACCGCGTCCGGCAGTTCGCGGTCGGTGTAGGTGCGCTTCGCGAGCGCATCGACCAGCAGCGCCCCGCGGGCCGAGTCGGATATGTCGAGATTGTAGATCGCCTCGATGAAGCCGGCCTTCTTGCCGATGAACGACTGGACGCGCTTCTCGGCGAGCTTGCGGACTGCGGCTACGTCCCAGTTCGCGACGTCGGTCTCGGGCTTTGCGAGCTGCTTCTTGATGTCGTCAATCAGGAAGCTGAATGACCCTCCCTTGATGGGCAGCGCCTCGATGTTCAAGTAGGTGTTCAGGATGTTGACAGAGACGCCGGTGCGCTCGAAAATGCCCTGGACTGCGGTTTCCATGGCGGTCGCCTCCACGCGGCGGATCTCGTCGATGGAGCGGAGGAGCGCGAGCATGGCCGCGTCCTGCGGCGCGATCAGCGCGTCGACTGCCTCCGTCACGTTCTTGCCGCCCTTGACGGCGTCGGTGATCGCGGCCAGGATCTTCCCGCGAAGGCTGGCGTCGCGTCCAAAGGCCACATCGACTCCGAAGCCGGCT
The DNA here is from genome assembly GCA_902770045.1 of uncultured bacterium. GTDB lineage: Bacteria > Verrucomicrobiota > Kiritimatiellia > RFP12 > UBA1067 > UBA1067. The sequence goes on along the minus strand of CACXRO010000062.1, from coordinate 3,409 downwards.
ATATCCGCCGGGTTGATGCCGTTCTGCCTTGCGAGCGCGGCGCTGCGGCGGACGACCGCGTGTCTGACGGCCGGCTGCATGAAATGCATCCTGACCAGCGCCTGCAGCTGATCGTGGGTGACTGGCTGCGAGGACTTGCGCACCTGCTGCGCGATCCTCTGGCCCTCGTTGCCGGCGAGCAGCTTGGTCTTCTCCTCCATGGTGAGGTCGTCGAAGCCGAGGCTGTCCAGCGCCTGGTAGAGCGCCCGCGCGGCAACCGGCGGAACGTCCGCCTTGCCGATCTTGTCCGCAAGCGCGGCGTTCGACTCGGCGATGGTCTCGTCATGCCGGAACATCTCGAAGAACACGACGGCGTTCCCCTTGACGTCCGTCACGTCTGTGGCGTGGAACAGCTGCGTGTGGTTGAAGTCCTGGATGTCCGGCCGCTGGAAGAAGTTCCTGACGAGGCCGAACACCTCCGGCCGCTTCGAGAGCGCCATTACGAGCGCCATCCTGCCGACGGGCCCCAGCTCCTCCGGCATCCCGTCCTGGGCGCCGATGGCGTTCTTCGCGGCGTCGCTTGCGGCCCGGGCGACGATGCCCATCTGCGTGAAGACCTCGTCGTTGGTGCCGGTGTCCACCGCCACGATGAGGTCGTTGACCGGGATCGCGTCCACGACGTCCTTGAGCGCGGCGAGGTCGATCGCGCAGACCTTGTTGGCCATGAGGACGTTTTCGATCATGCGGTCGCGCGCTTCGCCGAAAACCTCAAGCCGCTCGATCTGGGCCAGAATCGAGATGCGCTCGTTGGTGGCAACGGCGATATGGTCGCGGAACGCCTGCTCGATCTGCTGGTCGGAGTCGGCGGGATTGGAGCCAGAGCTGATCGACTCTTCGAGGCGCAGGATCGTCGTGGCGAGGCGGTCGGTGTTGATGGCCTTGCCGGCAAGGGCCGAGACGGGGACGTGGAGCGCGTTCGCCAGCGTCTCCCGGTACCAGTTGAAGGCGGCGGCGCGGTACTTTTCGATGGAGACCTGCCGGCGGACGCCGGATTCGATCTGCGTCTTGTACTCCCCGATCGCCGCGGCGACGTCTTCGGGCGAAGACGCCGCGGCAATGCGATTGCGCATCTCCGGATGGCGTTGCATCAGCGCCGTCACGAGGCCGTAGACCCTGAACTCCTGCACGCCTGCGGCACGGACCATCGGCTTTAGCGCCTCCACCAGGCACCGCCGCGCCGCCTCAAGCGACGCGCCAGCGACAAGCCTGGCCTTCATCTCGGCGTAGGTCCGGCGCTGGCCGCCGTTTTCCACGTCGCCGAACGCGTCGCTGAAGACGCTGTCGAAGACGAAGGAGGAGAAATTGACGTTCTGGGGCACGATGCCGGCCCCGAAGCGCGCCCTAAGCTCGGCCATCACCTCGTCGCGCATCGTCTTCATTTCGTGCGTCAGCAGGGTGTCGTTGCCGTTCGCGCCCGCCTGCATGGCCTTCTTGTAGTCGGCCGGAGAGAGCGTCGGGGCCAGGGCCGGCTGGTCGGGCCGGACGGGGTTGGCGTCGACGGCCTTGGACTGCGCACTGCACCGCAGCGCAAGGAGCATGTCGTCGAGGCGCTTGAGGACTTCCGCGTCGCTGCCGCCGAGCGCGAAGGTCACTTTCAGGCCGTCGCCGGGACGGGTGAACCGCATCGTGGCCCCGGGCTCCTCCGACGGAACCCCGTTGGGCGCGCGCGACAGGATGCGCTCCTTCATAAGATTCGCCACCGCGATCAGCCGGTCGCGCTCCGCGGCGGTGCGGAAATTGACGTCGCCGGAGATTATGGACTGCGCGTCGGCGATGCCGCGGTCGAAAGTGACCTGGCGGGAAGTGGCCAGCGCGGCGTTCTTCTCGTTGCGCGTCTGCGCGTAGCTGTCGCGCTGCTGCTGCGTGTAGCGCGCGAGGATCTCGTCCCTGGTGCGGATCGTGCCCTCGCCGACGGTCTGGTTGATCTCCCGCGCGTGCTGGTCGAGGATTTCGCGGATCTCCTGGCGGGAAAGCGGCTTGAGGCTGCGCTGCGCGAGGGTCGCGTCCTTCTCCCCCATGGGCGCGAGGCCGAGCTGGCTGCGGATGCCGTCGATAGCGCCCGCGTCAACGCCGCTCTGCGAGAGGGCGCGCACGAACGCGTCCTTGATCGCGAGCACCTCGGCGTGCGAAAGGGAAGTGTTGTTGCTGAAGAACCAGCCGACATGGTGGTTGACCTTGTCGATCGAATGGTCGCTCGTCAGCCGCACCTCGCCGGCGTTGATCACTCCGGACGAGACGGCCTGGAAATCCCTGATCGAGATGTTGATGTTGGAAAGGTTGATAGCCATGGTTTTTCCTCCTTTTTACCGAACAACCCGGCGGCCCGAACGTCAGACGCCGCCTTGGTCTACCCTGTATACACTCCGCAGCGGGAAAGGTTACACCTCTCCCGCGAAGCCCCTACGGCCAGATTACGGCCAGATCCTCCTCGCCTTCGGGCAGCGCCGACTCGAGGCGGTGGACGAGGCCCGACCAGTCGTTGCCGGAATCGACAAGCTCGCCCTGGACGTCCCGGATCGAGTATCCAGCCCCGTTTTCGTCCACCCACACGCTCACGATCGTCCCGTCGGCGCCGTCGGTTTTCATGCCCTCGACCGTCAGCAGCAGTATCGCCATGCGGATTGCCGCTCCGATCTCGGCGGCGTCGTCGGCCTGCGTCTCCTCGTCCGCCAGGATCCGCGCGTAGGGCAGCCTGAAGTCGATCTCCAGCGCAGGCTCGCTCCATTCGAACTCGAAGCGGCGGCTCATGAACCCGTGCCCGCCGGTGAAGCGCGAAAGGTCCTCGCCGTTCTCCAGTCCGGCGAGCGCGGCGTTTAGCGCGGCGATCGTCTCGTTTCTCTTTTCCGCAGTGTTGTCGTCCATGTGTTTTCCCCCCTGTTTTGGTTTTCAGTCCAGCAGCCGGTCCAGGCCGTCGCGCTGGACGATGGCCAGGGAGATTTCGCGCACTTCCTCAAGCGTGCGAAGCGTTCCTTTGCCGGAGACGAGAATCCTGTCGATGTTCGCGGCGACGTAGTTGACGGCTTCTTCGCTTGCGGCGCAGTGCGAGAGCGCGATTTGGATGAGCTTGTCCACCTTCTTGGCGTTGCCCTCGCCGACTATGGCGTAGGCGGTGACCGCATTGGACTTGGCGCGAGGAAGCGCTCTGGGCATGTACGTACTCATGCGCTCCGCGTCGAGCTCGGCCGCGGCGTCTTTTTCGGCCAGGGGGATGAGAAGGTCGTGGATATCCTTGTCGCCGAAGGCCGCCTTGTCGAACGGACTTTTGAACGGATTGATACTACCGTCATCTTCCTGCCCCAGCAAACTCCCGACAGCCTTCTTGTACTGGATTGCCGTCTGCTCCAGCGTCATGCTCTGCTCGCGTATAAAC
>CACXRO010000061.1 GCA_902770045.1 uncultured bacterium | reverse complement strand
CTTCTCAATGTTAGTCGAATCCGACAGCCCCTCGACGTAGCAGGTGAAGTAGTCGAACTCCGTGACCGGCCAGGACTGGGGGAGCGACACCTCCGAGCCACCTTCCTCCGCGCTCCAGAGGCGCACGTGATCCGAGCCGGACTCGAACGAGAGCGTCAGCGTCCCGTTCGTCGGCAGCGGCGCGTAGTCCGGGTCGTCGAGGATTGCGCCGTCTGCGACGGCGATTGTGGAATTGTGAAATTGTGAAATTGTGGAAATATGCATTATGAAATTGCATCAGTTCGACAATCTGGCGGTCTTGACACTCGCGGCAAAAATCCTCGTTAACTCAATCGACTCATTGACTATTGGGCTTACAGACGCAGTGTCAACATATCCTGAAAACGCCATTACCTTAAGCCAAGTACGCGTTTCGGAAAGCTCCTTCATGGCGATCTTCAGTTTATGAATGAAGTCCTTGCGCGACTCCGCCTCCGCGGCTTCGGCGTAGTTCGCCGCTACACTAGTCCCGGCTCGGAACAACTGGTCGGCGAAATGCGCCGCACCGATTCTGTTTGTCGGCAGCGATTCACAGACTTTCACAATACGTGCAGCGAACATCGCCGTTCTGTTCTCCAATTCTTCCTTTGTCATGTCATCTCCTTAAATCCCCATTCTCCCATTCTCCCTATTACACAATTCCACAATTCCACAATTTTCAACTGCGCCGCGGCGCGTCCAGCTCTCCCAGACAACGCCATTCGCCGGACGGGCGTAGGAAACGGCGGCATTGGTGGAGACTCCGGCAAGCCGATAGCCGCGCGCGATGTCCTCGGCGGTGACGACTACGCCAGCACCCCCACTCCCCCTCAATCCCACATTTCCTCTATTCCACAATACCACATTTCCACAATATCCCAGCTGGTTCGTGGGCTTGGTGGCGGCGTAGCGGGTCATGACAAGCACCGCCAGCAGCGACACGACGACGTCCGGAAGCCTGTGCCTCCAGAATCGCCACCTCTGCCGCCATGTCTGCATAACCCAAACTTGACTGTTCCCACTTGCCTTACACTGGTGGTGGCTGCGAGGCTGTGGTCACAGGGTGACTCCGTCCTTGAAGATGGCGATGCCGCGGTCGCCGGCGAGCTCGTTCTTCGCCGGCTCGCCCGACGCCACCGCCACCACCTTGCGCGCGAAGGCCTCGACGTCGGGCGCCGACATCGCGTTCCAGTCGATCCAGTTCGGCTTCGCCGCGGCAAGCGCGTCGTTGGAGGCGATCTTCAGCGTCGGCACCACGCAGCCGAACGGAGTGCCGCGGCCGGTGGTGAAGAGGATGAGGTGAGCGCCGGCGGCCGCGAGCACGGTCGAGGCGACGAGGTCGTTGCCCGGACCGGTGACGAGGGTGAGCCCGCGGCGCCTCACCGCCTCGCCGTAGCCGAGCACGTCCTCAACCGGGGCGCTGCCGCCTTTCTGGACGCAGCCGAGCGACTTGTCCTCCAGCGTGGTGATGCCGCCGGCCTTGTTGCCGGGGCTGGGGTTCTCGTAGCAGGGCTGGTTATGCGCGGCATAGTAGCCCTTGAAGTCGTCTATCATCCTAACGCAGCGGTCGAACACCTCGCGTGTGCGGCAGCGCTTCATCAAGAGCGTCTCCGCGCCGAACATCTCCGGCACCTCGGTGAGCAGCGTCGAGCCGCCGCGCGCGGCGAGCCAGTCGGAGAAGCGGCCGACGAGCGGATTGGCGGTGAGGCCAGAAAAACCGTCCGACCCGCCGCACTTGAGGCCGACGACGAGCTCCGAGACCGGCACCTCGACGCGCTCCTTCGGGCGCGCAGCGTCAAGCTCGGCGATGAGCTTTAGCCCCCGAGCGTATTCGTCGCCCGGGTCCTGCGCCCTCATAAATCTGATGTTGAGGCCCGAGACGTCGCCAAGCCGCTCCCTGAAGCTCTCCAGCGTGTTGTTCTCGCAGCCGAGCGACACCACCAGCACGCCGCCGGCGTTGGGATGGCGGCAGAGCCGCGCGAGCAGGTTGGCGGTGGTCTCGTGGTCCTGTCCCAGCTGCGAGCAGCCGTAGGGATGGGTGAGCGCGACGCCGCCGCAGGACTGCGCGAGGCGCTCGGCGAGGCGGTTAACGCAGCCGACGAGCGGCACCACCCAGATGTCGTTGCGCACGCCGACGCGGCCGTCGGCATGGCGGTAGGCCCTCATCGTCGGCGGCTCGATCCGCTTGAGGTCGGCGAACTCCGGCTCGTAGCTGTACTCAAGGACCTCGCCGAGGTTGGTCGCGAGGTTGTCCACATGGACGTGCTCGCCCTTCGCGATCGCCTTGGTCGCGTGGCCGATGGGCATGCCGTACTTGACCACGTCCTCGCCCGCGGCGATGTCCCTCAGCGCGTACTTGTGCCCGTCTTCGCGCACCTCGACGTTGTCGGATGGATGGATTACCATGTCGGTCAGAAGAACGTCATCTGCCCCGGACACTCCGAGAGCCGCCGCCGGGGCTTGCGGACGGTCTTGGCGGCGTTTACGTCGATTTCGTTGGCCTCGAGGTTGCGCAGGATCTCGCCGGCGCGCGCCACCACCTCGGGCGGCAGGCCGGCCATCGCGCCGACGTGGATGCCGAAGCTCTTCTCGGCGACGCCGGGGGCGATGCGGCGGAGGAAGACGATCCTGCCGCCCTCCTCCTTGACCTTGACAGTGAAGTTCTTCACCCCGCTGAAGGCGTCGGCGAGGTCGGCGAGCTCGTGGTAGTGGGTGGCGAAGAGCGTCTTCGCCTTGGCGCTCGCCTTGCCGTGCAGGTACTCGGCCACGCTCCAGGCGATGGAGATGCCGTCGAAGGTGGAGGTGCCGCGGCCGATCTCGTCGAGCACGATGAGGCTCTTCGGCGTCGCGTTGTTGAGGATGTTCGCGGTCTCCTGCATCTCGACGAGGAACGTCGACCTGCCGCGGGCGAGGTCGTCGCCGGCGCCGATGCGGGTGAAGACGCGGTCGATCACGCCCTGGCGCATCGACGCGGCGGGCACGAACGAGCCCATCTGCGCCATCACCGCGATCGTCGCGACCTGGCGGATGTAGGTGGACTTGCCGGCCATGTTCGGGCCGGTCAGGAGGATGATCTGGTCGGTGGTGGTGTTGAGGTGCGCCGAGTTGGGCACGAACGGCTCCGCGTCGGGCAGCTGCTCGATCACCGGGTGGCGCCCGTCGACGATGTCGAGGACGTCCGAGTCGTCCACCACCGGCCGCACGTAGCCGGCGGCGAGCGCGCGGTCGGCGAGCGCGAGCGTGGCGTCGAGCTCCCCGAGCGCGCGCGCCGTCTCCTGCACCTCCACCGTCCGCTCCGCCAGCATCTCAATGAGCTCGCGGAAGAGCCGCTGCTCGATCGCCACCGCGCGCTCCTGGGCGCCGAGCACGCGGCGCTCGTGCTCCTTCAGCTCCGGCGTTGTGTAGCGCTCGCCGGTGGTGAGCGTCTGGCGGCGGACGTAGTCCTCCGGCGCCTGGGCGACCGAGCCCTTGGGGATTTCGATCAGGAAGCCGAACGCCGGCACGTGCTTCACCTTGAGCTTGGCGATGCCGGTCCTGGCCTGCTCGCGCGCCTGGAACTCGGCGAGCCAGCGGTGGCCGCTCTCGGCGTCGTCGCGCACGCCGTCGAGCTCCGCGTCGTAGCCGCGGGCGATGAAGCCGCCGTCGACGAGCATCACCGGCGGGTCCTCGGCGATCGCGCGGTCTATGAGGTCCACCATCTCCGGCTGCGGCTTCAGCGCGAAGGCGCCGGCGGCGCGGGTCTCGGCGAGCGCGGCGGCGATCTCCGGGACCGGGCGCAGCGACGCGGCGAGGCCCTTGAGGTCGCGCGGGTTGGCGCGCGCCGCGGCGACCTTGGCGACGAGCCGCTCGAGATCGCGTACGCCGGCGAGCGCGGCGCGGATGGACGAGAGCGCGGCGCGGTCGTCCACGAACGCCTGCACCGAGTCGAGCCGGCGGTTCACGTCCGCGCTGCGCGCGAGCGGCCGCGCGATCCAGCCGCGCATGGTGCGCGAGCCCATAGGGGTGCGGGTGACGTCCAGGACGCCGAGGAGCGTCGCCTCGCGGGCGACGTCGCCGTACGGCAGCAGCTGCAGGTGGCGGATGGTGGCGCCGTCGAGCACCATGAAGTCGTCGGCCTGGCGGATCTGCACCCGCCGGACGTGGTCGATGCGGTGGCGGAGGATCGAGCCCACGTAGTAGAGGAGCGCGCCAGCCGCGCGCACGAGCCCCGGGCGCCCCTCGAGGCCGAAGCCGTCGAGAGCCGTCACCTTGAAGTGGCGCTTCAGGCACTCGCCAGCGGCGTCGAGGCCGAAGATCCAGCCGTCGGTCGCGGAGACGCGCGCGCCCTCGGGGCGGACCTCCGCCTCCGGCGAGCAGATGATTTCCGCCGGGCGCGTCCGGTCGAGCGCCTCGTCCAGCTTGGCGCGGCTCTCGAACTCCTCGACCACGAACTCGCCGGTCGGCAGGTCCAGGAGCGCAAGCGAAAGCGAGTCGACCGCGGCGATGTAGTTTCCGACCGTCTCGTCGAGGATGCCGTCCTCGGTGACCGTGCCGGGGGTGACGATCCGCGTCACCTCGCGCCGCACCAGTCCCTTCGCCGTCTTTGGGTCCTCCACCTGGTCGCAGAGCGCGGCGGTCATGCCGGCGCGGATGAGCTTGGCGAGGTAGCTGTTGACGGCGTGGTACGGCACTCCGCACATCGGCTGGTCGCCGCGGTGGGTCAAGGTCGCTCCCAGCACCGGCGAGGCGACGATCGCGTCCTCGCCGAACATCTCGTAGAAGTCGCCGAGCCGGAACATCACGATGGCGCCCGGCGGCACCTCGCGCTTGATCGCGAGGTACTGCCTCATCATCGGTGTAAGTTCTGCCGCCATCGGTTGACGTGTATTATACCAAAACTGGCCCTCACCTGAACCCGAGCAGCTTGTGGAGCTGCACCGAGAGCGACCAGCCGTCGAGCTCGGCGAGGGCCGCCTTCGCCGCGGCGTAGTCAATCTCGCCGCCGCGGTCGCAGGGCGAAACGTAGTAGTCGGTCGCGGCGATCCTCGCCCTGACCGCGCGGCAGAACGCCGCCACGTCGGGCGACGAGGCGACGACCCGCACCTCGTCCGCCGCGGCGAGCGCGTCCGGCGCGTCGTAGAGCGCGGCGTACTCCGCCTTCGGCGAGCAGGCCACGTAGTCGACGAACGCGAACCAGTCCGGCGACTTCGTGCCGTTCGTCTCCACCGCGATCCAGAACCCCTCGCGCTTCAGCGCGGCGACGAGCTCCGGCATCCCCTCCTGCACCGCCGGCTCGCCGCCGGTAAGCACCACCGAGCGCGCGCGGAAGGACTTCGCCTCGGCGACGAGCTCGTCGAGCGTGGCTGAGAAGCGGCGCTCACGCGGCGTGTCGCACCACGGGCAGTCGAGGTTGCAGCCGGCGAAGCGGATGAAGACGCAGGGGCGGCCGGAGTTGCGTCCCTCGCCCTGCAGGGACTCGAACACCTCGACGAGCGGATACTCCGGCGCGCCTTTCATTTCCGCGCCCGTCCCCTTCCGCGCACGACTTTCGCGACGAAGTCGAAGCCGTCGACGCCGGAAATCTCCACCTTGACGAACTCGCCGACGAGCCGCGGGTCGGCGCAGTCGATGCGCGTCACCCCGTCCACGTCCGGCGCCTGCGACTCCAGCCGCGCGACGCCCGGCGCGACGACGAGCGCCGGCAGCACCTTCCCCACCAGCCGCCCCGCGCGGCTGTCCCAGATCCTCCGCTGCAGCTCCATCACCTGCCGCTCGCGACTGCGCGCGGCAGCCTGCGACGGACGCCCGCCCAGCTTCGCGCCCTTCGTGCCGCGCTCAGGCGAATAGGCGAACGCGCCGAGGTGGTCGAACTGCATCCGAGCGACGTCCGCGAGGAGCCGGCGGAAGCGCGCCTCGGTCTCGCCCGGGAAGCCGACGAGCAAGGTGGTGCGCAGGGTGACGTCCGGCACCAGGAGCCGCAGGTCCTCGGCGAGGCATTCGACGACCTCCGCAGTGCGCCGGCGGTTCATCTTGACGAGCACCTCGGGCACGGTGTGCTGGATCGGCATGTCGACGTACTTCGCCGCGTGCTTCGCGGTCATCAGCCAGTAGACGAAGTCGCCGTCGATCTCGCTCGGATAGCTGTAGAGGACGCGCACCCAGAAGCGGCCGGGGATGCGGTCGAGCGCCCAGAGGAGGTCGGCGAGGCGGCGCTTTCCGTCCCGCCACATCATCGGGTCCTGGGCGATCACGTTGAGCTCGCGGCAGCCGGTGGCGACGAGCGCGCGCGCCTCGCGCAGGATCGAGCGCAGCGGGCGCGAGCGGTAGGCGCCGCGGATGGATGGGATGGCGCAGTAGGAGCAGCGGTGGGCGCAGCCCTCGGCGATCTTGAGGTAGGCGAAGGCCCTGCCGGTGAGCCTCAGCCCCGGCACCTTGGGTTCCTCCCATTTACCCGGCACGCCAATCCACTCGTCCACACCCGGAAACGCCGCGGCGGCGCCGGGGTAGCGCTGGGGATAGCAGCCGGTCACGATCACGCGCGAGTAGGCGCCGCGGCGCTTGAGCTCGAGCGCGCGGCGGATCTCCCGCTCCGACTCCTCGCGCGCCGAGGCGATGAACGAGCAGGTGTTGACGACCACCGCGTCCGCGCGGTCCGGGTCGGCGGAAAGCCTCCACCCCGCCTTCAGCATCCGCCCCGCCATGAGCTGCAGGTCGACTGCGTTCTTCGCGCAGCCGAGCGACACCAGGGCGAGCGTCGGCGCGTCAGAAGTCGAGGTTGCGCACGTTGAGGGCATTGTCTTCGATGAACCGGCGCCGCGGCTCCACCTCGTCGCCCATCAGGAGCGAGAACATCTGGTCGGCCTTCACCGCGTCCTCGAGCTTCACCCGCAGCATGCGGCGCTTCTCGGGGTTCATCGTGGTGTCGTAGAGCTCCGGCGCGTCCATCTCGCCGAGGCCCTTGAAGCGGTAGACCGAAAGCCCCTGGCGGCCGTGGGCGCGCACGTCGTCGAGCAGCTTCGCGAGCGGGCCGTCCGCAGCGGCGGAGCCGCTGCCGAACCAGTCGGCGGGACCATAGCCGTAGCCGGCGAGCGCGCCGAACTCCTTGCGCAGCATCGACGCGCCGGAGCCGCGGGCGGACTCGTCGCCGAGCAGCGCGGCGGGGTCGAACCCGCGCTCGGAGACCATCTTCGAGGTCGCCTCGATCTCCGCGAGCAGCTTCATGAACTCCTTCGCGCGCTCCGGCTCCATCGGCGCGCCGTCCTTCCCCTTCACCTCGTAGTCGTCGAGCCCGAGCGAGAGCAGCTTCTCGGTGAGCTGGTCGTCGGTGAGCACGTACTCGGACTTCTTCTTGCGCTCCACCTTGTAGAGCGGCGGCTGCGCGAGGTAGACGTAGCCCTTCTCGATGAGCTCGGGCATCCGGCGGTAGAAGAAGGTCAGGAGCAGGGTGCGGATGTGGGCGCCGTCCACGTCGGCATCGGTCATGATCACGATCTTGTGGTAGCGCACCTTCGAGACGTCCCACTCCTCGCCGAAGCCGCAGCCGATGGCGGTGATGAGCGAGCGGATCTCCGCGTTCGCGAGCATCTTGTCGATGCGCGCCTTCTCCACGTTCAGCACCTTGCCGCGGAGCGGCAGGATCGCCTGGGTGGCGCGGTCGCGCCCCTTGCAGGCGGAGCCGCCGGCGGAGTCTCCCTCCACCAGGTAGAGCTCGGTCTTCTCGGGATCGCGCTCGGTGCAGTCGCGCAGCTTGCCTGGAAGCGACAGCCCGTCCATCACGCCCTTCCTGCGCGTCGACTCGCGCGCGGCCCGGGCGGCCTCGCGTGCCTCGGCGGCGAGGCGGGTCTTGTCGATGATGACCTTGGCGGCGGCGGGGTTCTCCTCGAAGAACGTCATCAGCTTGTCGTTCACGATGCCCGCCACAATCCCGTCCACCTCGCCGTTGCCGAGCTTCGTCTTGGTCTGGCCCTCGAACTGCGGCTGCGGCACCTTGACCGACACGACCACCGTCAGCCCCTCGCGCATGTCGTCGCCGGTGAGCAGGTCGAACTCCTTCTCCTTGAGGAGCTTGTTGTCGAGCCCGTACTTCTTGATCGTCGCCGTGAGCGCGCGGCGGAAGCCGGAGAGGTGGGTGCCGCCCTCGATGGTGTGGATGTTGTTGCAGTATGTCTGCTCGAGGGTGGAGTAGCTCTCTGTGTACTGCATCGACACCTCGGCCTGCACCATGCCGGTGACGCCCTGCCGCTCGCCCTCGAAGTGGATGACCGGCGAGATCGGCTTCTTGTTGGTGTTGAGGTACTCGACGAACTCGTCGATGCCGCCGTCGTAGTGGAAGGTCTCCTCGTGGTGCGCGTCGCCCTCGTCGTCGCGGAAGTGGATCGTCACCCCCTTGTTGAGGAACGCGAGCTCGCGGAGACGCGCGCAGAGGATCTCCCACTTGAACGCGCGGCAGGTGAAGATCGAGTGGTCGGGGAAGAACGTCACCTTGGTGCCCGTCTCCTCGCCGCACTCGCCGACCGTCTCCAGCGGCTTCGTCACGTGACCGCGCGAGAACTCGATGTGGTGCACCTTGCCGCCGCGCTTGACCTCGACCTTCATCCAGTCCGAGAGGGCATTGACGCAGCTCACGCCGACGCCGTGAAGACCGCCCGAGACCTTGTAGTTGGAGCCGTCGAACTTGCCGCCGGCGTGGAGAATGGTGAGCACAACCTCGATTGCAGGACGCTTCTGGGTGGGGTGCATGTCGACCGGGATGCCGCGCCCGTTATCCTGGACCGTGAGCGAGCCATCGGGATTGATGATGACGTCGATCATCGAGCAGTAGCCGGCGAGCGCCTCGTCGATCGAGTTGTCGACCACCTCGTAGACGAGATGGTGGTAGCCGCGCTCCCCGGTGTCGCCGATGTACATCGCCGGGCGTTTCCGCACGGCCTCCATGCCCTCGAGAACCTGGATGTTCTCGGCGTTGTATCCGCTATTGTCCTGTTCGGCCATCTCTCGCCTTTAATTTGGTGTTTCCGATATGCGTATTATACCATATTTTGTGGGTTCTGTGGTTCGTTGTACGGCCAACGCATTAAAAGGGTGCTTTGCCAGAGTGAACGCAATTTTAAATTTTGTTTAGGTTGTCAAAGGCAGATGTTGGATAGCAGATTGGTTGAGGTAGCAATTCCTCCTGTCC
>CACXRO010000060.1 GCA_902770045.1 uncultured bacterium | reverse complement strand
GGCGCGGCGCTGCCGATCTCAATCTTCACCCTCTCGGCCGTGCGCTCGCCGATCAGCAGGTTGTAGACGCGCTTGACGTAGGACATGATCGCCTCGTCCATCGCGTCGCCGCCGGCCTGGCGCTGGGAGTACTTGTGGACGATGCCGCCGAGCGAGATGATCGCCACCTCGCAGGTGCCGCCGCCGATGTCGACGATCATCGAGCCGGCCGGTTCGTCCACCGGCAGGCCCACGCCGATCGCGGCCGCCATCGGCTCCTCGACCAAAAACACCTCGCCGGCGCCGGCGTCGTGCGCGGCCTCCTCGACCGCGCGCTTCTCCACCTCGGTGATGCCGGTGGGCACCGCCACCACCAGGCGCGGCCGCGAATACCGCGAGTAGAAGCGCGGCGGGCAGACCTTGGTGATGAAGTACTTGAGCATCGCCTCGGTGATGTCGAAGTCGGCTATCACGCCGCTCTTCATCGGGCGGATCGCCACGATGTTGCCTGGCGTCTTGCCGATCATCTGCCGAGCCTCCTCGCCGACCGCGAGGACGCGCTTGGACTCGGCCTGGATCGCCACCACCGAAGGCTCGCGCAGCACGATGCCGCGGTCCTTCGCGTAGACCAGCGAGTTGGCGGTTCCGAGATCGATGCCGATGTCGGTCGAGAACAGAGACTTTACTTTGCCGAACATAGTGGCGCTATTTTACCATTTTTTGCCCCTCGCGGTCAATACCCCCCCGAAGATTTCAGAGGGTGCCGGGACGCGGCTTTAGGCTGGTGGGCTATAGTGGATTCGGACCACTGACCTCTTCCATGTCAAGGAAGCGCTCTAACCAACTGAGCTAATAGCCCTCGCTAATTGGGGCGTAGTATACCAAAATCGGCGGAACGATGTCAACGGTCGACCCGCGCGGAGCCGCCCGCGGCGAGCTTCTCCACGTCGGCCAGCGTCGCCATCGAGGTGTCGCCCGGCGTGGTCATCGCCAGCGCGCCGTGCGCCGCGCCGTAGTTGACCGCCTTCTCGGCGTCGTCGAAGGTCATGAGGCCGTAGACAAGCCCGGAGGCAAACGAGTCGCCGCCGCCGACGCGGTCGTATATCTCGAGGCCGGGGCGCTCCGCCGAAAGGCAGAGCCTGCCCTTGTACCAGCAGAGCGCCGACCAGTCGTTGACCGTGGCCGACTTCACCGCGCGGAGCGTGGTGGCGACCGCCTTGAAGTTCGGAAACTCGGACCGCGCGCGCTCGATCATCCGCCCGAAGCTGTCCACCGGCAGCGTGGTGAGGTTGGCGTCCACTCCCTCCACCTCGATGCCGAGCGCGGCGGTGAAGTCCTCCTCGTTGCCGATCATCACGTCCACGTACTTCGCGATCTCGCGGTTCACCTCCTGCGCCCGCGCCTTGCCGCCGATCGACTTCCACAGCGACGCGCGGTAGTTGAGGTCGTAGCTCGTCACCGTGCCGTGCGCCTTCGCGGCCTTGAGCGCCTCGATCGCCACCTCGGCGGTCGACTCGGAGAGCGCGGCGAAGATGCCGCCGGTGTGGAACCACCTCACGCCCTCCTTGCCGAAGAGCCCCTCCCAGTCGACCATGCCCGGCTTGAGCTGGCTGACCGCCGTCAGTCCGCGGTCGGCGCAGCTCCGCGCGCCGCGGCAGCCGAAGCCGCGCTCGACGAAGTTGAGCCCGTTGCGGACGGTCCGGCCGATGCCGTCGTACGGCGTCCAGATGACGTGCGAGACGTCCACCCCGCCCTGGAGCATGAAGTCCTCCACCAGCCGCCCGACCGGATTGTCGGCGAACGCGGTCACCGCCGTCGTCCGCATGCCGAAGCAGCGCCTGAGGCCTCGCACCACGTTGTACTCGCCGCCGCCCTCCCAGACCTTGAACTCGCGCGCGGTGTGAATGCGTCCGTCGCCGGGGTCGAGCCTGAGCATGATCTCGCCGAGCGACGCGGCGTCCCACCGGCAGTCTCCCGCCGCCTTGACCTTGAGCGAATTGTCCATCTTCGTTTTCTCCTTTCCAAATCAGCTGCGCCGGAACTCCCGCACGACCTCGCGGTCGTCGAACGGATGCTTGACGCCTGCGATCTCCTGCGTGGTCTCGTGGCCCTTGCCCGCGACAATCACCACGTCCCCCTTCTCCGCCTGGCCGAGCGCAAGCGCAATCGCCTTCCGCCGGTCCGGCTCGCGCACGCACCAGGTCCCCTCCGGCACGCCGCCGGCCACCGCCGCGATGATCGCGAGCGGGTCTTCGCTGCGCGGGTTGTCGGAGGTGATGACCACGCGGTCCGCGCGCCGCGCCGCCGCCGCGCCCATCAGCGGACGCTTCATCGGGTCACGGTCGCCGCCGGCGCCGAACACCACCCAGAGCCGGCCCGGGGTGAATCCGCGCGCCGCCGCCAGCACCTTGTCGAGCCCGTCCGGCGTGTGCGCGAAGTCGACGTACACCTCCGCCGCGGACTCGGGGTTCTCGACGCGCTCAAGCCTTCCCCAGCGCGGCTTCAGGCCGGGAATCACCGCCTGCACCGTCTCGCGCGGCACTCCGGCCGCCTCGGCAAGCGCCGCCGCGACGAGCACGTTCGAGCGGTTGTACTCGCCCACGAGCGGCAGCCGCGAGAGGTCGTAGGCGCTGTGCGCGACCGAGACGCCGATCACGTTGACGGAGAGGTTGCCCGCCGCGTTGAACATCTCGCGCCCGCCCTCGCCGTCCATCGCCACCACGAACGGCGGCAGGTCGCCGCGGCCCATATCCGGCCGCGTCTGGGCCCCGCTCGCCACCTTCTTCGCCAGCTCCAGCTTCGCCGCGAAATACGCCTCCATCGTCTTGTGGTAGTCGAGATGGTCCTCGGTGAGATTGGTGAACGCGCCGCCGGCGAAGCGCGTCTCGCCGGTGCGGTTCTGGCTGAGCGCGTGGGACGAGACCTCCATCACGCAATCGGTGCAGCCGTTCTCCTCCATCGCGGCGAAGATCTCCCTGAGCTGCTTCAGCGGCGGGGTGGTGTAGCCGGTCGAGAAGCGCCGCGCGCCGTCGAACACCTCGACGGTGGTGATGTGCCCGCACTTGCGCCCGGGGACGGCGTTCACGAACTCGGCGAAGACCCAGGCGGTCGTCGTCTTGCCGTTGGTTCCGGTTATCCCCCAGACGCGCATCTATCCCCTCACGCCCTGCCAGGACTCGAACCGCTTCGCCGCGAGCGCACGGTACTTCGCGCCGGCGCCGCCGTTCACGAACGGGTCGATGGTGATGCCGCCGCGAGGAGCGAACTTGCCGTAGACCTCCATGTACTTCGGCTTCAGCAGCCGGAAGAGGTCGTCGTAGATCAGGTTCACCACGTCCTCGTGGAAATCGCCGCGGTTGCGGAAGCCGAAGAGGTAGAGCTTGAGCGACTTCGACTCGACGAGCTTCTTCGCGGGGATGTAGCGGATGGTGATGGTCGCGAAGTCCGGCTGGCCGGTCTTGGGGCAGAGGGTGGTGAACTCCGGCGCGGTGAACGTCACCCAGTAGTCGCGGCCTGGATTCCGGTTCGCAAACGCCTCCAGCACCTCCGGCGCATAGCCGGACGGCACCTCCGCCTTCGCGCCCAGCGCCCTGAGCCCGCCAAGATCTCCTCTTTTGCCAGTCTTCACCGCCTTCACTCCTTTCATCCCCTCACAAGGGTCATGCCGACACGGCATTGACGTGAATTATACCATAATTCGCGGCTCGCGGTTCACGGCTCGTTTTCTTTTAGCCGCAAAGGATCGCAAAGTGCCGCGGAAGTCTGTCACCCGAGTTACTTTGCCGCGCAACTTGTCGCGCAATCTACCGAGCAATCCGACGCAGGGACAGCCCCCAGCGACATTAAAAGGCGCGGCGCCTTTCAGCGTATTCGGTGCCCTACATCCAAGTGGCCCAGTGGTAGCCTGACATCTCACCTGTATCCCTGTCGAGCACAAGGATGACTCGCCAACTGCCGCCCACAGCCCCCCCGTCAAACTCATGACTTTGAGTCAACGAAATGAACCGCTCGGGCAGGGGTCTATCGCCGAAAACAAGCCGCTGCTGCGTTTCGGCGTCTTTCGACATCCGTTCCTCCACAGGTTGCAGGCTTCCGTGCTCTGGGATATAGTAGTCCAGCATCACGAACGAATTCGTCGCCAGCGGATATGAGTGTTCGACGGCATAACGAACCAGATCCGCCTCGTCGCAGTAACAGGTCAACCGCTCTTCAACCCGGCCGTACGTTGCATCACTGTGATAGTGGATGCCTTTCGCGCCCGACGGAAGCCATCTGGCAAACTCGCCGGGACGAGGAGAAGAGACAGCCATTTCGCCCTGGGTCGCATACAGGCGGTCGATGACACGGAATTGCCAGGACATCCACATGGTGAAAATGGCTGTCATCGTAAACAAGGCAAATCCAGCAGCCATAAGAATGCTAAAACAAGAATAAGCACCCCAGAGAATTCCACGCAGCCACCTGTTCCCTGGCATTTTCAACCGCCAACCCGGCCAGAACGCGATTATGCCGCATATCACAAGAGACAGAAGCACCGTAGCACCTGCCAGCAACAACGACCCCTTGATAAGCGCATAGAGAAGGAGCTCAAGGATCCATATAAAACCAGACAAACTGCATCCGACCAAGGAATCAAGAATCGCTAGCAGCGGAATCATGCGGAACGCCCATGTCATGATGCCGACATTGCGGCGCCTGCACCACGCCGGGATGCTTATCACAAGGAGCGATAGAAAATTTATGATGATGTTCATTTCAATTAAACCGTTCTGGCAAAAATGGCCGGACCCCCTGTATATGTTTCTACTGTATATGCTGCCCCCATGTCATGCCCTGCCTCCGCCGGCGCGGCGGAAACGGCGAACGGCGCAGTAGAGCGCATGGTGTGGCTCGGTCTCACTGGCGTGTATTATATCATATCCGCCGTGATGAGATTATGGTGCGGACGAAATCAAACTGCCGCAGAAAGTGCCGTGTGCGCCACCTCAACCTCAACCCCTTCAACCCCTGTCAGCCGCTCGGCCATGCGCTCGGCAAAATACACGGAGCGGTGCTGGCCGCCGGTGCAGCCAAAGGCGACCTGAAGATGGTCGCGGCCGTCTTTGAGATATTCGTCAATCGACTGGCGCACAAGCGTTTCCGCCGCGCCGAGAAAGCAATCAACCTTGTCTTTGTAGCGATCGAAGAAGTCACGGATTGGCTTGTCGCGTCCGGTGTAGCCACACAGCGATTCGTCCCAAAACGGATTCGGCATCGCCCGGCAGTCAAACACAAAGCCACCGCCGTTGCCTGTCGGATCATCCGGCAAGCCTTGTTTGTAAGCAAATGACTTGATGGAAACTGTCATGCGTCACACCCTCCGCATTTTATCACCATGATTTCCCTGCCCTTCCAATTCCCTATCGCGTATTATACCAAACTGCCGCGGAAACTGCCGCGGAGCCTTCCGACTGGAGGCGTGACTGGGGGCGTGACTGGGGGCACGACTGGGGTCGCGACTGGGGTCACGACTGGGGTCGCAGAATGCACAACTGTGATTATACAAAAGGGACCGACCCTTTTGACCCCTTGAACAGTTTCCATTTGGGAAACAGTTGCCTCACGGCCAAGTCCTATTGTGCAAGCGTGCTTGCACAATTTCTTTCCGCATCAACACGTCCACAGACTGCCACCAAAACTGCCGCGGAAAGTGCCGCGGAGATGCCCGCGAGGTATTACGCATATTCGATTCGTACCGCCTACAACTCCAGCTCACAACCTCATCATAATCTGCGGAGGTATCGTGTAGGATTGTCCAACAAGTTCGGCCATATACGAACCCTTGACCCAAAGTTGCTGATAGTACATCCTTATGCCGTTAACACATTCGCGCTTGTCGTTTGAGTCGGTCCCTGTCCCACGCACAAACACGACACCCTCGCTCGACTTAGGGAAATTTAGCTCAGTACTGACTACCCCATTCTTGTTAACGACAGGTGTGCCATCCTTTTTCAAGACCGGCGATTCCCTTAGTTTTTGATTGCGCACAAGATACCTAACCCTTTCCCACACCGGACGCACATGGCACTGAATGAAGTCTTCGCTAAAGGTGACAAGGGAAAATCCAACAAATACATTTTCCGTCAGCGGCGCCCCCTGGCTTGGCTCCTCAAACACGACAAAAAGAATTTTGTGCGATGAGAAAAACTCATAGAACTGTGAATCTTCAAACTCAAGGTCTCGCTGCGAGAATTCGTCAAAGTCTATCGTAAAAAACTTGGTGTCTTCAGTCCGTTTGCCCGATTGGGTCAGAACTATGCTTTTACCAACAAGTCCAATCTTGCTGAACAGTTCGATGTCGCGCATTTTGTGCCGTGTCCCCCCGAACATCTTCACGATAATCGGCTCTGCAATTGACTTCAGTGCGATATCTCTAGATACAGTTACAGAAAATTCATCGCACATCTGTTGAACAGTCTTACCCCTGTGCGCAACAACAAGTTCATGGCACTTGTCATATATGTCGTGGATTTCGGTATACTTTTCTGGGAGCGCCTCTTTCTTCTGGCGCTTGAATGCATGCCTCTGGTAGATGCTGGTGACAAATGTGCGCTTAAACCTGAAGCGAGGGCGGTGCGGCCACTTCGGAGCCGTATCCAAAAGCATCAATTCCTGACGCAACTCGTACGACAGCCGAGGATACTCCTTCTCATAATCACTGTGATGTTCCTGGAGAAACACAATGAAGTTCTTAACCTTCTGCCAGTCGGACATTAGCGTATCGCGTTCCTCCTGTGTATAGTCGCTGTATTCGTGGAACTGGTAAGTCAGCAAGGGGAATCGAGCATATTCAGACGCCTTTACAGTGGACTTTGAATCATACAGATAATAGAACAATAGCAGATGAGCAATCTTATGCAAGAAGCTCGAGTCGTTGTACATCTCCTCCGTAATCTTCTCTGGAGAAACCGCAGTGATGGACATCGGCTCCTTCGCCTCCAGTTGACGATGCCCTCTCCTGGACTCCCTAACACCTGTTGTCTTAACCTCGTACTTCACTCCATCGACTACGATGTCCGGTTCCTGTCTGCTGTTAGAACTGAGGCCAAGGACAGAATGCTCCACAACATCTCCGGCAATACCAGTAATCTTCTCATTGGCAGCTGTCCGTTTGAAATCACCGACGATATCAAGGTCACCAAGAGTCCGCCCTTCGCAGGCATCTAGATGCTCCACGAGCGAATTGCGCGAAAACTCATTGCCGTGCTGTCCCTTGACCATATTAGGCCCCTATGGCTCAGCCTCAATTATCGGACGCAAAACGCGCGCCATGCGCGTGACCATGGGCACGACGAGCGCATTGCCCATGCAAAAATACCGGAATCGCTCCGGCATCGCCGGACGGCCAGGAAGATGTGCGTCTGTCCATCCACGCTCGACACCAGTCTTGTTGCGGATGTCCTTTGGGAGTACGAACCCCTGTATTCGATCTGCTTCGTTAGGTGTCAGCAGCCGTAGCCGCCCGGTTTCTGGATCGCATATGACATGGGTGCTGCGGTTGAGCGACGCCTCACTCGTCAACATCGTCCTTGCAGGCATGTCGACAGAATCAGGAAATGCAATCGCGCCCTCGGAAAACGTGTAGCTGTGCCCGTTCTTCGCAATGCGCTCAATCTTTTTCGCACCCTTGAGCTGTTGCCATTTCCCATCCACGTCGTCTATGTAGTAGCTGTAGTTCACATTGCGCTCTAGAATCTGACGAAGAGGAATCGGCGTCTGTTGAACTGCCTTAACCTTGGCGGTGAAAACCCTGCCGTCTCGCATAAATCCGGCATTCTCAAACTCAAACCTGAACGACTCTGACACCTCGTGCAATTCTTTTTGTGTTTCTGCAAATGGAATCAAAGTCTCTGAAACATCCGTCCACTCTTCCTGAATCGGGAACGCCTTCGCAAAAAGCCCACATGTGCGTATTACTTTCCACGGATCTGCCGACAGATTCTGAGCATGTTGCGTCGAATTTTTGAATGCAAAGACAAATGTCCTCCTGCGTCTTTGCGCCGCGCCGTATTCTGCGGCATTAACTACACGCCATTCGGCAGAATAGCCCATTCCGTTCAAACACGCCAGAATAATTCCAAAATCCCTTCCCCTTTGATTGGCCGGCGACTTTAGCAGTCGATCGACATTCTCAAATAGACCAAACACCGCCCCCTTCGCCTCTAGGGTGTCGCGAATCTGCCACCAAAGCACGCCTTTCTTCCCTTCTATGCCACGCGCACCCGGAAGCGGCCGTGCTACAGAGTAGTCCTGGCAGGGGAATCCACCTACAAGAAGGTTGTGGTCTGGTATCCTATTCTTATCGACAAGGGCAATATCCATGTTCGTCGTATCGCGACCATCAAGATCAAACGATTCGCCGAAATGCGCCACATAACAATCATGAGCCCACTGTTGAACCCTTCCGGGCTCCCATTGCGAAAACCACGTCGTACGCCATGACTTGCTGTCTCTCTCAAAGCCGAGCCTGAAACCTCCGACTCCTGCGAACAACTCGCATATGGTCTTGTCCATCGAATCTCCATGCGGCAAATGGGTCGCCGGGGGATTCCGATACACAAAAAGAGCGCATTTCCTTTCATGCACTCTGGATAGCCCTACCACAGGCCGATACAAATGCACAAGAGAAAATGCGCCCAATCGGGCGCATCTTCGCTTACATGCCGTTTGTATCTTGGATAATAGTGGTAGTATTTTCCAGAACGACGTGTAGCGTTGATGCTACATTGATGAACGCCTGGCGGGGCGTTCGCGGCGATCGCGCATGGCGCGGAGAGGCCTGACTACTTGCCCGTTTTCCGGACTATCACCCCGCGTCGCGACTTCCGCCTCGCGGGATGAGTGAATTATACCAAAAATCCCCGCCCGATTGGGCAGGGATTTTCACGCCGCGCAAACTGCCGCGTCAGCGTCATCGGAGTCAGTCCAAAAATGAATCAGCTAGCGCGCGCGGGACGCGAACGCGGCGGTCTTGATGCGGCGGATTTCGCCTGCATCCAGTTTCGTGAACGCAAAGCACTTGTGGCCGAGGTCTTTCAGCGACGCACCAATGAGATAAAGTTCCTTGTCGTCGATGATGAGGAAGCGGTCGTGGAAGGTTTCGTTGTAGCGGACGGCGAGTTTCGGGTATTGCGTGTTGAAGGTCTTGATGTCGGCATCGGAAATCTTGCGGTGGGGAACGTGCTTCTTGTCGTAATGCTCCGATGTGAAGATCGTCAC
This sequence comes from uncultured bacterium, assembly GCA_902770045.1. Lineage (GTDB taxonomy): Bacteria > Verrucomicrobiota > Kiritimatiellia > RFP12 > UBA1067 > UBA1067. Next base: position 30 of record CACXRO010000060.1, on the reverse strand, counting down.
CTTTACGCCCTTGCGCTTCTTCGCGAAAAG
>CACXRO010000059.1 GCA_902770045.1 uncultured bacterium | reverse complement strand
AGCATGAACTGCTGGCGGTCCTTGTCCTGCTGCGCCTCGTTCGCGAAGTCGCTGTAGCCCTTGATCGCGATGTTGGAGGAGCAGTCGAGCTGGGTCATGCCGTGGTCGAGGACGCGGTTGCGCGACTCCGGGCTCTCGCGCGCGGTGATGATGATGCCGGTGTAGGGGACGGAGAGGCGCGCGATGACGACGATGCGCGCGAAGGTCTCGTCGTCGATCAGCCACGGCGACTCCTCCGGCACCTTCGTGCCGCTCGCCGGCTCGAGGCGCGGGAACGAGAGGGTGTGCGGGCCGATGTTGAACCAGCGCTCGAGGTCGCGTGCGTGCATCACCGTCGCCAGCAGCTCGAACCGCCAGTCGCAGAGGCCGTAGAGGACGCCGAAGCCGACGTCATCCACGCCCGCCTCGAGGCAGCGGTGGAAGCAGGTCACGCGCCAGTCGTAGTCGCCCTTCACGCTCCACTTCGGGTGCATCGACTCGTAGAGCCGCCGGTTGTACGTCTCCTGGAAGACCTGGAAGGTGCCGATGCCCACCGAGCGAAGCACCTTGAGGTCGGCCACGGGCAGCGGCGCTGCGTTCACGTTGACGCGCCGGATGCCCACCGGCGCACCTGTCTTCGGCGCCCTGACCTGGTGGCGGTAGCAGGTCTCGATCGTCTCGGCGATGTACTCGGTGGAGGTCGTCGGGTGCTCGCCGTAGACGGCGATGAGCCGCTTGTGGCCGATGCGCCCGGCAAGGACGTCAATCTCCTCCTTGAGCTCGTCCATCGTGAGGACGCGGCGCTTCTGCTCGCCGTTGCCCTCGCGGAAGCCGCAGTAGCGGCAGCCGTTGACGCAGAGGTTGGACATGTAGAGCGGAGCGAAGACGACGATGCGGTTGTCGTAGACCTTGTGCTTGATGCGGTCGGCGGCGGCGCGCATCTCCCCGAAGAGCGCAGGGTCGGACGACGCCGCCATCAGCGCGGCGGTCTCCTCGGGCTGGAGCGTCTCGCAGGACGCCTCCGCCTTGGCGATAATCTCCCTGACGCGCGCCGGATCCGGCGGCTTCGCCGCGATCTCGTCGATGCAGCGCGAGATGCGCGCCTCGTCGATGAAATGCCGTCCGCCGGGGAGGTAGCGATCCACCTCCTCGCGCACGACGAAGTTCCTGCGGTAGTCGTCCGCGTCCTTGAATTTCCTTATGCCTGAACAGTCTGCCATGGTGTTGGGTGCGTATTATACCACTTTTTGGTGGTTAGGTGGTTAGGTGGTTGGGAGGGCGGGTTATAAGTAATCAGCGGCCAGCAGCCAGTATTCAGCAGCCAGTAATAAGGACGAGCCGTCCTCATTACTGGCTGCTGGTTGTTGGCTGCTGGTTGTTGGTTGTTGGCTGCTGGCTGCTACAAAGGAACTACTGCAGCAGCACTTCGCGCTGCTCGTAGTGGCCGGGCTGCCAGACGCGGATCACGGTGCCGTTCGCCTGGACCTGGTCGACGTACCGCCCCTCGACCCAGACGTTCTGCACCGTCGCCGCGGGCGCGGTGACCACCGGGGTGGTGGTGACCACCGTCGGCGTGGTGACCACCGTCGGAGTCGTGACCACCGTCGGAGTCGTCACGTAGGTGACAGGCCTGATCGAGTTGTAGACAAGCCCGCCAACAACCCCGCCAACGAAGCCCGGCCAGAAATGGCGCCCGCCGCGGCCCCAGCTGTGGTAGTGGTGCGGCCCGTGGTGGAAGCCGTGGTGCATCACCGGACGCGGCCCGTGATGGAAGCCGCCGGGACGAGGCCCGCCGCGGAAGCCGCCGGGCCCGCCGCGGAAGCCGTGAGGACCCGCAAACGCACCGATTGCAAGCGCAGCAACGCCAACCGCTACTATGAGTTTCTTGTTCATTTCTGTTCTCCTTTCTTAAGTTGTCGGCAAGGTCTATTCGCCCTGCAACAGTGGGTAAGGCGGGACTGTCCCCGGAATCTGACAAAAAAAATCAGTCCTTTCTCAGTTGAGCCTCAAAGACCGCGGCAAGGTCGACGCCACGCCGGCGAAGGCGGTTCATCACGCGTTTGCAGAGCTTCACCCCGAGCTTGGCGAATACGAAGCCAAGCGCCGACTTCGCGCCGAGCTCGGCGTATTTCTTCCGCCGGCGCTCCGCCTCGTGGCGACGCCGCTCCTCGCGTGTGCGGTGGTCGACCGCCTCGAAGCCGGTCAGCACCTTGAGAATCGGCGCGGTGTCCATGTCCCATGGCCGTCCCTTGCCGTCCGGCCCCTGCTCGGCCGTCTTTCTGAAGCCGCAGGAGATCCGCCAGAAGCCGTCGCCGCGCACCGGCGCCGCGGTCGCCTCGTCGTCCGGCGCGCGGTCGATGACCAGAAACTCGATGTCCACGCCGGGGAACTTCGCCAGAAGGAGCGCGCGAGCGGCGGCAACCTCCGCATCGGCAGGACTGTCCTTCTCCATCGGACACTCCACCCAGACGAACAGCACCCGCTTCGAGCGCCGGACGCAGTCGTAGAGCCGCGCGATGCGCCGGTCGTACTTGCCCCGCGCCTCCGGGTACGCCTCCTCGAACGGGACCCCGTGCGGAAAGTCATGGGGGAACACTGCGCCGGTCGCGCGGTTGCGGTAGCTGTCGTGGACGTGCTTCTCCTTGAGCTCCAGGTACTCCAGGTCCTTCGCCTCGAACCATCCCGCGAAGTCGTTCGCCACCAGCTCCGCGCGCTTCGCGAAGGGAATCCCCCGCATCCAGTCGAACGGGAACGACGCGAGCCTGAGCCCGGCGTCGCGAAGCGACATCGCCCCGAGACAAGTCGAGCCGAAGCTGCAGATGAAATCGAACCTCTCCTTCACGTCTTCACCTCCTCATCCCTCCGGCGCCAGCACGCCCTTCCGCTCCAGCTTCCGCCGCAGATGGCAGTAGAGCTTGTACCTGAGCCTCGTCAGCCAGAGGTCGAGCGGAGATGTCGCCCTGAACTTCTCGTACGCGCGCTCGCGCTCGCGCTTCGCGTTGGCGCGCTTCTCCGCGCGGGTGCGGTAGTCGACGGCCTCGAAGCGGTCGAGGACCGGGGCGAAGAGCTCGGTGCGGACGTCCCAGGTGCGCTCGCCCTCGGTTACGGCGCGGTAGTCGAAGCGCATCAGCTCCCAGCCGTCGCCGCGGAAGACCTCCGCCCGTTCGGGCGGCGTCCCGGCCTTGCATCCGGCCACGATCAGCCGCACCTCCGCCCGCGGATAGCGCCCGCGCAGCGACGCAAGCGCCGCGCGCACGTCGTCCTCGCCGATTTCGCCGGGGTCGCGCGGGTCGGAGACATAGACGGCGAGAATGCTCTTCGAGGCGGAGGCGCGGGCGATGAAGCGGTCGATGCGGCGGCGGTACGTCTCGAGGATCCGCGGAAGACAAGCGGCCACGTCCCCGCCCGGCGGAACGTCGTGCGTGAAATAGAGCCCGTTGCGGCGGTTGTAGTAGGCGTCGAACCTGGAGCTGTCGTACTTGGGCGCGCGCTCGAGGTCCTCCGCGCGCAGCCAGTCGGCGAAATCCGCCGCGACAATCGCCGCGCTGCGGCGCACGCCCTCCCCGGCGCCGTGCGCGAACGAGATCCCGCCCACCCAGTCGAGCGGAAACGACGCATACTGCAGGCCGCGCTCCCGCAGCATCCGGGAGCACGCGCACCCGGAGCCCAGCGAAAACACGAAATCGAACCGTTCCTTCTTCATGCAGTATGTGACGGGGGTCCCTAACTGGTCGGGGCGAGAGGATTTGAACCTCCGACATTCTGCTCCCAAAGCAGACGCACTACCAGGCTGTGCAACGCCCCGTTGGTTTGTCGCATATTATACCATAAATGGGACGGCTCGGGATTCCCTCCCTCAGCCCAGCACCAGGCCGCGGCGGACGAGGTCGTCCGCGTCGAGCGCGTACGCGGGGTCGATCTCGAGCGGCATCGACTCCGGCACCTTCACCCCGGCGGCGGCGAGCATCCTCGCCCACTTTGCGCGCATGTCGGCGCGGCAAGTCGCCGGCGAGTCGTTGCCCTCGGCGTTCTTCACCGGCGAGAACTCGTCCTTCTGCGCGAAGGCGAGAAACGCCGCGCGGCGCGCGTTGGGGAGGATGTCGAAGATGAACTTCTCGAACTTGTAGCCGTTGGGCTCCGCGGGCTTAACCACCTTGCCGCCGGCCACGTACGGAATCTTCTTGAACGCCAGGTGGAGCGGCATCGCCTTCGCCGCCTCGCGCGCCAGGAACGCGCGGTCGAAGACGTGGATCGCCGGCGAGCCGTAGAGGTAGTAGAGCTTGCCGCCCTTCTTCCGCAGGCACTGCTCCTTCGTCATCTCGGTGTACTCGACCATGCGGTAGCGTCCGCCGACAAGCATCGGCATGCCCACCTTCTCGAACGGGTCGCGCTTGGCGCAGAGCTTGAGCGAGTATTCGCTCCGCTCGAGCACGTGGTAGCCGACGAACGCCGGGTCGGCGATCTCGACGAGCGGATTGTCGACCTGGAAGAAGAACACCGACCTGATGCCGCGGCGCTTCATGTCGTCGAGCGCGCCCGAGCGCTTCAGCGCGGCGAGGAGCCCGCCGTGTCCGTCCGGGCTCATGAAGATGTGGCCGGGCGCGTCGAGGATGATCTTGCCGTCCTTCGTCATCCCCGGCCACATGCCCTGGGTGAAGAAGAAGACGTCCTTCGGATCGAGCCCGAAGTAGCCGTTCGCGCGGAAGCACTCGACCGTCGCCGCGTTGTTCGCCTCGCTCGTCATCACGTAGAACGGGATCGGCTTGCCGTAGCGGCGCGAGCGCGCGAGGATCTTGCGCGCGTGGAAGTGGAAGAGCGGCGCGCCGGTGACGGGGCCGATCGAGTAGCAGCCCTTGGGGCCGTCGTAGCCGAGACGCGAGCCCTGGCCGCCGGCGACGAGCAGCGCCGCGACGCGCCCGGCCTTGAGCTCGCGCTCGCCCGCGGCGACCGCGCGCGCAAGCGCCGCGCCCTTCAGCTCGGCCACCTTCGGGGCGAGCCCGCGCGAGGTGTCGACCGCCGCCGCGCCGCCGCCGCCGAGCGCCGCCGCGCAGGCCTTGACGCTCTTCGGGTCGATCGCCGCGACCTGGGCGAGCAGCGCGGAGCGCTCCGCCTTCGAAAGCCCCTTCCAGTATTCGAGCACATGCTCCTGGCCGCATGCCGCGAGCCGCTTCTTCGCCTCAGCGAGGTTCATTTTGCCTCCTTATTCTTGCCGGCCGCGTCCGCCGCGGGGGCGGGGTTGGCCGAGTCGTATATTTCCATGCCGTTGAGCCGCAGGACCCGGCGGCCGTCCATGACGATCTCCACGAGCTCGTTGTCGCCCTTCGGATCGAAGGCCTTGCGCGCCATCTGCTGGTCGATCGGGACGGCCTCGCGCGCGGCGCGCGGCGCGGCGAGCTCCTTCACCCGCACCCGGCGGAACCTGACGCGCATGGGCTTGAACTCCTCGCCGGCCTTCGGCGGACGCTGCACGTGCACCTGCAGCGCGACGAACCCCTTCGCGTCCACGTCGTCGAGGACGTCCGCCACCAGGTTGCCGTTGAGCCAGGTCCGGAGGCGCGGGCCCTCGCAGCGCACGCGCATCTCGTTCCAGCCGCCCTTGACGAACGACTCCGCCGCGAGCGCGGCGCGCTCCTTCGGCGTGTTCGCGTCGAGCCAAATGACGCCGTGGCGGTAGCCGCGACGCTCCTCGTCGTAGATGCGGCCGGTCGCGCCGCCGCCGGAGGTAATCTCGGCCTGGTAGCCGAACACCTTCCGCCGAGGGGCGTACTCGCATTCGCGGTCGGCGGAGCGGAACTGCACCCCGGAGTTGCCGCTTTCGCAGAGGAACTCCACCTTGAGGTCGAAGTCGGAGAACTCGCGCTCGGTGGCGACGAAGGTGTTGATGCCGATGTTGCTCGGCACCCCGGTGCCGACGATGCAGCCGTCCTCGACCGAGAACTTCGCCTCGCCGCCGACCACCCGCCAGCCCGCGAGGTCGCGCCCGTTGAAGAGCTCCTCCCAGCCGTCCTCGCCGGCGCCCTGCGCCGACAGCGCGGCCAGCGCCGCGGCAAAAACCACCAACCTGTAATTGCCCATGCCCGTCCTCCTTCAGTACATCTTCTCGTATTCGCCGCGGCCGACGCGCTTGAGCGAGTGGAAGCCGGCGCGCTTGGCGCGGTAGTTGAGGTCGGTCTGCGAATGGCCGAGCCCCGGCGCCTGGATCACCCTGATGATTGGCGCGCCGCAGTCCGGGCAGCTCTCCAGCTTCGCGTCGTGGATCGACTGCGAAACCTCGAAGCCGCCGCGGCAGCGGTCGCACGCGCGCTTCTCGTCCTTCGCCTCGTAGACATAGATCGGCATCGCGAGCGCCCGGCTACCGCCGGTCCTTGAGCGGAACGTAGGTGCGCGGACGGAAGATCGGCTTGTAGGCCGGGCGGATGATCGGACCCGCGTTCACCAGCTCCTCCATCCGGTGCGCACACCACGAGACGCAGCGGGCGACCGCGAAGAGCGGCGTGTAGAGGTCCTTCGGGATGCCGAGCATGTCGTAGACGAAGCCGGAGTAGAGGTCGACGTTGGCGCACACGTCCTCCGCGCGCGGATGGCGCTTGCGCACGATCGCCGGACCCAGCTCCTCGATCGCCTCGAAGAGCTTCATCTCGTCCGTCCGCCGCTTCTCCCTCGCCAGCGCCTCGGCCTTCGCCTTGAGCATCTGCGCGCGCGGGTCGGACACCGTGTAGACCGCGTGGCCGAGGCCGTAGATGAGGCCCGAGCCGTCCCCGGCCTTGCGGTCGGCGATGCGCTCGAGGTACTTCGCCACCGCGTCGCCGTTGCGCCAGTCCTTCACGTTGGTCTTGATCTCGTCCATCTGCCGCATGACCCTGAGGTTGGCGCCGCCGTGCCGCGAGCCCTTCAAGGAGAGGATCGACGCCGCGACCGACGAGTAGAGGTCGGAGTGGGCGGAGGTGACGACATGGGTGGTGAAGGACGAGTTGTTGCCGCCGCCGTGCTCGGCGTGCAGGATCAGCGCCAGGTCCAGCGTCTCCGCCTCGAGCCTGGTGTAGCGCCCGTCCTCGCGCGTGAGCATGAGGACGTTCTCGGCCGTGGACTTGTCCGGGGCCGGATTGCGGATCATCAGCGAGCCACCGTCGTGGTAGTGGGCCTTGGCCTGGTAGGCGTAGGCCGCGATGGTCGGCATCGCGCCGATGAGGTCGATCGACTGCGCGAGGCACGTCTCGAGCGACAGGTCGTCGGGCGAGGCGCTGGAGTCGTAGGCGTAGGCGAAGAGCACCGCGCGGGCGAGCGCGTTCATGAGGTCCTTCGGCGGATGCTTCATGATCGCGTTCTCCTTGAAGCCGTCGGAGAGCTTGCGGTGGGCGCCGATGCGGTTCTTCCAGTCGACGAGCTCGCGCGGCGTCGGCAGTTCGCCGAAGAGCAGCAGGTAGGCCGTCTCCTCGTAGCCGAAGCGGTGTTCGCGGCGGTCGGCCTGCACGATGTCGCGCACGTTGATGCCGCGGTAGTACAGCTCGCCCGGCACCGCGCGGCGCTCGCCTTCGTCCATCACGTAGCCGTGCACGTTGCCGATGGTGGTAAGCCCCACCAGCACGCCGATGCCGTTGTCGTCGCGCAACCCCCGCTTGACCCCGTACTTGCGGTAGAGGGACGGGTCGATGTAGTCCACCGCCCGTACCTTCTCCGCCTGGGTCCTCAACCATTTCTTATTGTCCGACATAACTGGTGAATTATACCAAAAACCGTGGCCGTGGCGCAAATCGGGTGTGGGGTTCTCGCGGCGGATTTTTCTCACACAGAGACACAGAGACACAGAGGTTTTTTAACTCCGATCTGTGGGGCTCTCGCTACCGCTCCGCAGAATAGGCTATGCTTCGCATTTGACATTCGTCAATACACAGCCACTTTTGCCATGTTTTATATCTGCGGCTTCGCCGCAGGGGGCTCGGGGGTCTGGGGGCAGCGCCCCCAGATAAAAAACTATGTGCCCTTTGTGCTCTCTGCGTTATAGACAAATGACATGGTACTGGATTGGGGTTGCGAGATGCGAAGCAGTGGAGCGGTAGCGAGAACCCCAACCATCGGAGTTTCATACAAAATCAGGGCAAAACATCCTCCAGCACGTGGAAGGTGGAGGCGGAGCGCAGCGGGGCGACCGACGGGCCGAAGCCCTTCATGTGCGGCGCGGCAAGGTGCGCCTTCAGCTCCGGGAGCGAGCGCCACTTCTCGAGCATCCAGAAAGTGCGGTCGCCGAAGCGCTGGGGCTTGTCCCAGTCGGTCTCGGCGTCGCCGAGGAGCCGGTACTCGCAGCAGCCAGGCTCGGCGCGGACCGCCGCCAGCACGGACTTCGTCTTCGCCAGGTACGCGGCGCGGTCCGCGTCCGGCTTAAGGTCGAAGCGGCAGAGCACCCAGACCGGCTTCCAGCTCGCCCAGTCGAGCGCGGCGACGCGGTCCTCCGCCATGCCGAGCGCGCGCAGGACGCCGCGGGCCATCAGGCGGTTGCCGGCCGGGTTCATGTGCACGCCGTCGCGCGTGAGCTTCACGGACGGATCGGCGGCGTGGGCCTTCCACATGTCGGCGTTGAGGTCGGCGACGGGATAGCCGCGGCGCTTCGCCTCCTCGCGCAGCCACTCGTTGTACGGCGCGATGGACACGTTGTGCTTGAACTTCTCCATCTCCGGCTTCTCGAACATCGTCGCCGTCAGCACCACCACCTGGCAGTTCGACGCCGCGCACTTGTCGAAGATCGCCGTAATGTTCTTCTTGTAGTCCTCGAGCGGAACGCCCTTGTTCCAGTCCTGGTGCCAGACGTCGTTGACGCCGCACGAAAGCGTCATCACCTTCGGCTTCTTCGAGAGCACGTCGCGGTCGAGCCGCGCGAGCATGTCGTTGGACTTGTGGCCGCTCACGCCGGCCTTGACCGGCTTGACGTACACGCCTTCGACGGCAAGCGAGCGCAAGACGAGGCTGACGTATCCGTCGGGGCTTTCCTGACCCTGCTGGGTGATCGAGTCGCCGAGGAACGCCAGCGTGTCGCCGCTCTTGACGAGCAGTTCGCCGGACGCAAACGCCGCGGACGCGCACGCAACTGCCGCGGCAACAACCATGAGTTTCTTCATTGCTTAGCTCCCTTCAGTTAGGTGTATTATAACATATTGTGAGGTGGGGGATGGAAGAATCACACAGAGAGTTGGAGGTCTGGGGGCGGGAAGAGTATAAACTCCGATCTGTGTGGCTCTCGCTACCGCTCCGCAGAATGGACTATGCTTTGCATTTGACATTCATCAATACACAGCCTCATTTACCATGTTTTTTATCTGCGGCTTCGCCGCAGGGGGAGCGA
>CACXRO010000058.1 GCA_902770045.1 uncultured bacterium | reverse complement strand
GCCGCTGCTCGAGAAGTGGGAGGAGAAGGACCGCAAGCCCTGCCCGGCCGGCAAGTCCTTTGGCGTCCTCGGCCCCAACGGCCTCTACCGCACCTGCCTCCACTCGCTGCCCCGTGCCAGCCGCCGCTGACGCGGCGGAAGTGTTTCAGTGTCCAGCAGCCAGTATCCAGTAACCAGCAACCAACAACCAGCAGCCAGTATCCAGTAACCAGCAACCAACAACCAGTAATGAGGATGAACCGTCCTTATTCCACTGACCGCTGACCGCTGGCTGTTGGCTGCTGATTACTATATTACTTCCAACGCCCCGCGTTGGCCCCCGCTCCCCGCTGAGCCGCGCCGCCCATCTTTATGGTATAATACGCCCCTAATGAACAGCGACCTATCGAAAGTCAGGAACATCGGCATCGTCGCCCACATCGACGCGGGCAAGACGACGACCACCGAGCGCATCCTCTTCTACACCGGCAAGATCCACAAGCACGGCGACGTGCACGACGGCAACACCACGACGGACTTCATGGTCCAGGAGCGCGAGCGCGGCATCACCATCCAGTCCGCCGCCATCTCCTGCGAGTGGAAGGGCCACTCGATCAACATCATCGACACCCCCGGCCACGTCGACTTCACCATGGAGGTCGAGCGCTCGCTGCGCGTCCTCGACGGCGCCGTGTGCGTCTTCTGCGCCGTTGGCGGCGTGCAGCCGCAGAGCGAGACCGTCTGGCGCCAGGCCGACCGCTACAACGTGCCGCGGCTCGCTTTCGTCAACAAGATGGACCGCATGGGCGCGGATTTCGAGCGTGTCGTGGGCGAGCTCAAGGACAAGCTCAAGGCTCCGGCCTGTCCGGTCGAGCTGCCCATCGGCTCCGCCGAGACCTTTGCCGGCGTCGTCGACCTCATCCGCATGCAGGGCATCGTCTACGACGAGGCGTCGGACGGCAAGCAGTTCGCCGTCGGCGAGGTGCCGGCCGAGCTCAGGGACGCGGCGGAGCTCGCGCGCGCCGAGCTCGTGGAGAAAGTCGCCGACCTCGACGAGGGAGTGATGGAGGCGTATCTCGAGAAGGGCGACCTCACCGCCGAGGAACTCGTGCCCGCGATCCGCCGCCTCGTCGTCGCCGGCCGCTTCGTGCCGGTTCTCTGCGGCTCCGCGTTCCGCGACAAGGGCGTGCAGCCGCTCCTCGACGCCGTCGCCGACTACCTGCCATCGCCGGTGGACCGTCCGCCCGTCGTCGGCAAGGACCTCAAGACCGGCGAGGCGGTGGAGCGTCGCGTTGACGACCCGCTCCTCTCGGCGCTCGTCTTCAAGATCACCTCCGATCCCTACGGCAAGCTCTTCTTCGTGCGCGTCTACTCGGGCGCGCTCAAGAAGGGCGCCAACGTCTTCAACCCGCGCACCAGGAAGCGCGAGCGGGTGATGAAGATGGTGCGGCTTTTCGCCGACGACCGCACCGAGGTGGACGAGCTCGCGGCCGGCGACATCGGGGCCGTCGTCAACCTCAAGGAGGCCACCACCGGCGACACGCTCTGCGCCGAGATGAAGCCCTGCTACCTGGAGCGCATCGAGGCGCCGCAGCCGGTGATGTTCCTCGCCATCGAGCCGAAGTCCTCGGCCGACAAGGACAAGCTCGTCGAGTCGATGCGCACGCTCGCGGCGGAGGACCCGACCTGCCGCTTCCGCGAGGACGCGGAGACCGGCCAGACCATCCTTTCCGGCATGGGCGAGCTGCATCTCGAGATCCTGGTCGATCGGCTCAAGCGCGAGTTCCGCTGCGCGGCGAACGTGGGCCGGCCGATGGTGAGCTACTGCGAGACCGTCACCGCCGCCGCGAAGAAGTCCTTCACCTTCGACCGCGAGATCGGCGGCAAGCGCCACGCGGTCACGCTCGAGATCGAGGTAAAGCCGCTCGAGCGCGGCGCCGGGCGCAAGGTGTCGCTTTCGCGCGAGTTCACCGCCGTCGTGGGCGAGAAGGCGCTGCAGGACTGCGTCGCGCAGGGGCTCGAGGACGGCATCGCCACGGGCGTCCTCGCGCGCTATCCGATGACCGACCTCGAGGTCGTCTGCACCGGGGCGGAGATGGTGGACCCCGAGGTTTCGGACGAGGTGGCGTTCCGCTCCGCGGCGATGATGGGCTTCCGCGAGGCGGCGGAGGCGGCGGCGCCGGAGTTCCTCGAACCGATCATGAAGCTCGAGATCGTCACTCCGCCGGAGTCGGTGGGCGAGGTCCTCGGCGACCTCAACGCGCGTCGCGGCTCGGTGCTCGACATGAACGTGAAGGGAGAGCTGCAGATCGTCCACGCCCGCGTTCCGCTTGCGAAGATGTTCGGCTACTCCACGGCGATCCGCTCGCTCACCAAGGGCCGCGCCTCGTACTCGATGGAGCCCGACCAGTTCGAGCTCGCGCCGGCCGCTGTCCGCGCCGAGATCCTCAGCCACTGACCGCGGCGGGGACGCCGTGTCCGTCAGGACCGAATGCCAGATCTTCAAGCGCTACCGCCACCCGGCGGACAACTAAACTTGTGCGGATCAGGCAAGATGGCGCCGGCGCCAGGCGGACATGGTCATGCCTGTCGCCTTGAGGAAGAACTTGCGCAGCGAATTGGGGTGGGTGAAGCCGCAGAAGTCGGAGATGGCCTTCAGCTGGATGTTGCGGTTTGCGAGCAGCTCCTTGGCCCGCTCGAGCTGCACGGCGTGTATCTCCTCGAGGATCGTATGCCCAGTCGCCTGCGAAAACCTGATGCCTGCCATGCCGCGTGAGCAGTGGAATACCGCGGCGACCTTGCAGGCCTTGAGCCCGGTGCAGGCCTCGCGCCGGATGAGGTCGAGCGCTGCGGCGACATCCGCGTCCTGAAGCGGCGGGCGCCGCGTCGACGCCCTGCGCACAACCCGGAGCGGACCGAAGGTGGCGGTGCGTCTTCCGCGCCACCCTCGTTTCCTCCCCGAGGCGGCGATAAGCATGAGCGCCGCAAGATTGCCGCCGCGGCGGAAGTCGGGCTCGATGCTCGTCAGCGTGGGCGAAGTATGCTCGCAGACTGCAGCGTAGTTGTCCACTCCGATCACCGCGAGCTCGTCCGGAACCGCCAGGTCCAGCATCCGCGCCGCGGCAAGTACCTGCTCCGCCGTCCAGTCGTTGGCGGCGAACACGGCGCACGGCCTGGGCAGGGAGGCGATGAAACGCCTGAGGGCCGACATCATGGCTGTTCCGCCGCGTGGCGCGGACGGCGGACGGCATACACGGCATTTCCTGCCGTTCAGCGCCAGCGCCGCGCAGAATGCCCGCTGTCTTTCGTCGCTCCAGTAGCGTTTCTCGGGGAACGGGATGAACGCGAAGTTTTCGAATCCGGTTTCAAGGAGCTCGCGCGCGGCGAGACGCGCCGTCGCCGCCTGGTCGTGGATGACATTGAGGCATCTTCTGGGCAGGGTGGAGGGGTCGTGTCCGATGAACACCGCGGGCAGTTTGCCGAACACCGATGCGTCAAGCTGGCCCAGGTCGCCTCCGCAGTTGGCGATTGCGCCGAGCGGATGCCAGAAGTCGACGAGCTCGGCAAGGAGTTTCCTGGTTGGATGCTCTTCGATCACCTGGACGTGGCAGCCGTTTCTGGCCGCTATCTCCAGCACACCAGCGAGCTTGTCGGGGGCGGAGGTCTTGCCAGATGGCTGGAGGTAGAGGATCGTCTTCATCGGCGGACATTATACCATATTGTCATAATGGGATGCAATATGGTGTGACAATGGGATGCTGCCTGCGGGCGAGAATGGTAAAATACGCATAAATGACAACTAATTCCATATTGTGTTCGGCGTTGGCTCTGACTGCCGCGTTCGCCGCCGCTGGCGGCGTCAACGGCGTGAGGCTCGACACTTCGCCCGACCGGGTGGAGTCTCCGCTCGTCGTGAACATGAAGCGCCTCGGCACGCTGCGTCCGCGGCCGGCGGGCGAGATCCACGGCTCCAACTGGACGCTCGGCTGCGAGACGCTCGACCGCGGCTTCGCGAACTTCGGGGAGTACCGCGAGTTCCTCGCGCCGCTCGGCATCAAGACGATCCGCCTCCAGGCCGGGTGGGCGAAGTGCGAACGGGAGCAGGGGAAGTATGACTTCGCGTGGCTAGACGGGATCGTCGACTATGCGCTGGCGAACGGCATTGCCCCGATGCTGGAGACGGACTACGGCAACCCGATCTATCCAGGTGGCGGCGGCTGGGATCTTGGCGCCGGGTTCCCCACGGGCGATGAGGCGCTTGCTGCCTGGGACGCCTGGGTGGACGCAATGGCGAAACACTTCAAGGGGCGCGTCCGCGACTGGGCGATGTGGAACGAGCCCGACATCGGCGACAAGCGGAAGACGCCGGAGATTATCGCCGCGTTCAACGTCAGGACGGCGAAGACCATCCGCCGTTTAATCCCCGACGCCCGCATCGCCGGGCTTTCGCTCGCGTACAGCAATCCGGAATACCTCGAGAAGTGCCTCAAGGCGATGGGCGAGGACGTGAAGCTCTTCGACTGGATCATCTACCACGGCTACGAGCCCGCGCCGGAGACATCCTACGAGAACGTGGAGCGGCTCAAGGCCGTGCTCGCGAAGTACAATCCGCGGGCGAGGATGCGCCAGGGCGAGAACGGCTGCCCGAGCGAGATGACCGCCAAGTTCGCGCTTGCAAACATCTCGTGGAGCGAGTATTCGCAGGCGAAGTGGGACATGCGCCGGATGCTCGGCGATCTCGGCCACGACGTGGAGTCGAGCGTTTTCACGATCTGCGACTTCAACCACAAGGGACGCGAGATCAACCGGAAGGGGCTCCTCAGGGCGAACGAAAACAGGGAGGTAATCGCCGTCAAGCGCGCCTACTACGCCGTCCAGAACGTGGCTGGGCTTTTCGACGACGCCTGGACGCGGGTGGCCAGCTCCGGTTTCTGCACCCCTGACGCTTCCATCTCCACCTACGAGTACGTGCGGAAGTCGGGCGAGCGGATGTTCGTCTTCTGGTCGCACGGCACCGACCGGCGCTACGAGCGCCCCGGCGACTCGTTTGCGACCAGGCCCGCCGCGTTCAGCTGCACCGGCGGCGCGCTCGCCGAGCCGGTGTGGGTCGACCTGCTGACCGGGCGGGTCTACGAGTTCCCGAAGAAGGACATGCTGGCGCACTCCTGCGGCGTCACTTATCTCGACGTGCCGGTGTACGACTCGCCGTGCGTCCTCACCGAGCGCCGTGTCGCACTGCCGCAGACAATTTTCAGTAGAGCCACAATTTCAAGGAGGTAGACAAATGGACAAGTGCACAGTCAGGACCATGAAGATGACAATGCTCGCCCTCGCCGCCGCTTTTGCGTCCGGCGCAGCCTCGGCGGCGAACTACTATCGAATGGCTGCCGAAGACCCTAGCGGGACGAGTTCGTTCTCAGGGCATAAAAACGGTAGTACGAATCCGACCGGATGGAGTGCAAATCCGGACGGCACCGGCAGCCTGGTCTACAGCGTGACCTCGGGCAATGCCTATTTCTTCCCCACAAACACCAGCAGGAAGATCCGCACTCCTACGACGACTACGAGCTGGGCGATGCCGGCAGACAGCTACCTGACGGTGCAACGTGGAGCAACGATGCAGGTCGACATGAAATTCCAGAGCAGTTCAACGCTGACGCTGCATAACCTTCATCTGGAGGAGAATGCAGGTGCATTGTTCGTTCCTGCCAATGGTGTAGCCGAGGAGGTCGATACGATTGCCGGCGAGATATCAATGTCGGACGGCTCCAGCCTTTACCTTCGGTCGATAAATGCGACGCGCAACGGCTTCACCGCCAACATAACCCATGTTCTGTCGGCCACCGTCGCCGGGCGCGGCGAGGTGTGCACATATCCTCAGGAATCGGCCTATGACCCGGCTACAATCACTGCGACGTTCGGGCGGACGGAGCGAATCACCGGCGATCTGTCCGGGTTCTGTGGGAACATAGTCTGCTTTGGACACGCTTCCGTTGCCGCAGCGGTGAATCTCGAACTGGTGAACGCAGTCTCCATCCCCGCCAATCCTCCGTCGGGCGAGACGGCGTATGTTGTTGTCACCAACGGCGCGACGCTGACGGTGGACCAGGACTGGAAAAGCGGCTCGAACCGTGTCTGGGACTTCGGCTCTGGAGCGACGCCCTCAATCTACGTCGCCGCGGGTAAGGCCGTCACGATCTACGGCGAAGTGCGCGGCTCGGTCGGCTTCAAAAAGACCGGCCCCGGCACGCTCGTCCTTGTGCACCCGTCGCCGTCCCTCTCCGGCGTGTGCGTGGTTGCCGACGGCAAGATCGTGCTCAGGGGCGGAGCGGTGGGATTGAAGCGTCTTTTCCGCCGGCTCCCGGTCGGATACACCGAGCGCGAGTTCGTCAAGGGCCCCGGCGCCAGCTGCCGGATCGTGACCGACTACATCCCCCAGCCGAACCGCGACAGGATCGAGGCGCTGGTCGAATGGCCGAAAGGCTCTTTAACGAGGAGCATGGCGATATGGTGCGCGCGCTACAACGGAAATGACAGGACATGGACGCTGTTTGCGCTGACCAATGTCGCCGACGAAGACATTAGGTTCCGCTTCGACTACGGCTCCGTCGCCGGCACCAGGCTGACGCCGGCGATTGTTGAGGACGTGAAGTACTCGGTTGTAGTCGCGAGCAATGTGTTCTCATTCGTCTCGTCCGCAGGCAGCGGCGGGCAGACACACAGCAAGGCGGCGGATTTCACTCCCGGCCCCGTGGTTCTTTTTGCCTCGTACATATCGGGCGACCCCGCTGCCTCCCCGAACAATTTCGGAACGCACAGGCTTTACTCCTTCAAGGTATGGCGGTCGGGGGAACTGATCCGCGATTTCGTGCCGGCGTCTCGCGACTCGGATTCGAATTGCGGGGTCTATGACCGTGTGGCCGGCAGGTTCTACTCCAGCATTGGGGCGTTCACGGCGGGCGACGCCTGCGGCGACTACGATCCTGCCTGGATAGAGGTGCAGCCTGGCTTCGCCGTCTATGTCCACTGATGATAGTGGCGTCGAATCAGCCGGCTTGCGCGCATTACTGCGAGTATGCGGCAGACGTCGTCTGTAGCCTCGTAGGTAGCTCGGTATGGTTTCACGACCAGTTCGGCTCGATTAGTCAATGGGGGTGATAATTTGATCAGGTTGTGCTTGAACGGGCGTTTATGGTATAATGCCTGCATATGAAACCACGAGTCACGAACCACCCGCCTTCGCCGAGGTTACGCCGGGCAGGCGAACCACGAACCGCGAACATTGTCGTCTGCGCCATGGCGCTGGCGGGCGCGGCGGCGACGGCATTTGCCGCCATGCCGCCGGCGACGGTTGACCTCGCGGCGGAGCCGATCAAGGACCAGCGCCAGTTGCGCGCCGGCACCGGCTGCGGCTACGCCGGACACATCTCGATGCTCGACAAGCGCTACTGCGACGAGTTCCTCGTCAAGCACCCTGACGAGACGTGGAAGCGGCTTGCCGAGGGCGGCGCCTATGTCGTCCGTGAATGGTCAGCCAACGACCGCTGGCAGGCGTGCATGGCGCTGAAGGCAGCGAAGACCGCCGCGGAGCGCGACGCGGTCGTCAAGCGCTACGGCGGCATCGCGTGCGCCGATCCGCGCGTCGTCTGGGACTTCAGGAAACGTCACGGCATCCGCGCGCTGCTGACGCTCGAGAACTACAGCGTCATCGTGGACACCAAGACCGGGCGCCGCTCCGACGACATCAAGGACGTCAAGCGCGTGATCTGCGACTTCGTTCACTGGCTTGTCGCCAACGGCTACAAGAACCAGGTAATCGGCTTCGAACTATCAAACGAGCCATACTGGGGCAACAACCCCGAGCGCAACGCCGCGCGCTGGGCCGAAATCGTGCCGGAGATTAAGAAGATATTCCCCGAGGTCGACATCGGCTTCCCGATCGCCGAGTACCGCGCGTTCGATCCGGACGTCGCCGCGGTCCGCCGCCGCTCCACCGCCACGGACAAGTGGTTCAAGGACCAGGGCTACTACGCCTTCAGCCGCCTCAACCAGTGGTCGGGTCGCTTCATCGTGGCGTTCTCGAACGCGATCGACCAGTGCAGCCACGTCATCTACCACTTCTACGGCGGCTACCGCAGCGAGGCCGTGGGGCCGAGCGGCTTTTCGCGCATCCACGCCTTCGCGCAGGCGTTCCCGGAGGTGAAGGGCAAGAAGGTGTGGATCAGCGAGTGGCGCGAGCGCTCGGACGAGGACAACCACTGCCACCAGTCTTTCGGGTCCGCGCTCACCAAGGCGCACTACCTGCTCTCCACCACCGCCTCGCCGATGGTGGACTGCACGAGCACGCACCAGCTCTCCTGCCTCGCCGGCGGCTTCTACATCGCCGACGGGAAGGGGGACTGGGTGGTGCAGTGGGCCGAGCACGACGAGGGGCGCGGCTACGGCGACCCCGACGCCACCGGCGTGCCGCGCATCGAAATCGGCCCCGCGGGACCGGTCTACCGGCTCTACAACGAGGCGCTGATGAAGCATCCGCTCATCCTCGACACCGGAGTCTGGCGCGAGCGCATCCGCGGCGAGAAGCTCTGCTCCGGCGTCTTGTTCTACGAGTCGACGGACAGGGTAAAGGCGTGGTACGCCAACGGCTGCAAGGGGAAGCGTCCGGAAATGCGCGGCGGAGAGCAGTGGGTGCTTGCGTGCAACCCGAGGCGCACCTCGGCGGTGTTCCTCATCGCCAACTCCGTCGAGGCGTATCCATGGCCGATGGAGTTCAACTACAAGGGATACAGGCCACGCGGCAAGGCGCGTTGCCGCTTCTACCGCTGCCGGCCGGAGGACGTCGTGATGCGCCACATCCCCGGCGAGAAGTCGCTCGCTTGGATGGAGGAGAAGACGATGGAGTTTGGCAAGATTGTGATTCCGTCCATGTGCGTGGCGACGGTCGAGTTCGACATCGAGGAGGCGAAATGAAGAAGATGACCATAGCCACAGTCGCGCTTGTCGCCGCGCTGTCCGCATTTCCCCGGGACGTGAGCATCGTCGTCGACGTCGCTGCGAAGCCGATTGCGTCCGTTGACTACTCTGCCGCCGGCGCGAAGCTCGGTGCCGGCCCGGCCATGGCGAAGCAGGACGACTTCCACGCGCTCGTAGCGAGGACGAAGCGGGCGTTCGCGGCGTTCGACCGCGGCAAGACCGACGTCTCGCCGTTCAACGGCAAGACCGACCGCATCTGGACGCGCTACCTCTCGCTGGCGCTGCGCGACCACCGCAAGGCGCTGGCCCACGGCAAGGACGGCGACTTCGAGTATCTTTCGCTCGAGGGCCGGGGGCAGAACTGCATCGTGGCCGTCAATCCCGGCGCCGAGCCGGTCAAGCTGACGGTCACGCTCAAGGGCAGGCAGTCGGGAGACTGGGTGCTGCGCCGGGTGTCGGCAGACGCCAAGACCGGCGCGGTCACGGCGCGCGCCTGGGGCGGGTACTGCAAGCGCGGCTCGCCGGTCACGCTCGTCATCGCGCCGCGGTCGCTCTCGACCATCACCTACCGGGCGCGCTGAAGGCGATTTCATCAACACAACCAAGGAGAAGAACATGAACATCAGAAATGCAACTGCCGCGCGCGGCGCATTTGCCGCGGTCGCAATCACTTTCTCGGCGCTGGCCGCGCAGGCCGCCGACGTCAAGACGGTCGCCGTGAAGTCCGACTCGATGAGCGCCGCTCGCCGACCGCTACGGCATGATCTTCGTCTCGCCGGACGGCGCGAAGTCCAGCTGGTGGATCGACTCGCCGGTCGACGACAAGATGAAGTACGAGACGTTCGTCAGCCGCGAGCTCGTCAAGTTCATCGACGCCAACTACCGCACCATCGCCGACCGCCGCCACCGCGCCATCACCGGCGAGTCGATGGGCGGACACGGCGCGCTCTTCAACGCCATCCGCCACAAGGACGTCTTCGGGGCCGTCGCCAGCATCTACGGTGGCACGGACCTCCGTCCGTTCGCGGGCCAGTGGGACCTCAACCTCAGGCTCGGCGACATCAAGGAGCACCCCGACAACTGGCAGAAGTTCTCCGCCGTCGACGCCGCGAAGACCCTGCGGAACGGGGAGCTGGCGATCTTCTCGATCATCGGCACCTCGGACTTCTTCCTCAAGGTCAACCGCGAGTTCCACGACCTGCTGTCGAAGAACAAGGTTGA
>CACXRO010000057.1 GCA_902770045.1 uncultured bacterium | reverse complement strand
ATTCCGCGGCCGGTGGAGATGGAGGCCGACAGCGACCGTCCTGTCGCGTTCGACAAGGTCAAGCTGCAGGTCGACACGCCCGGCTCAGCGGCTGAGAAGGAATGCGCCGCGTGGCTCGAGTCGCACTTCAGGGAGTGGTTTGGCGAGTTCGCGCCCAAGGTGGAGTCTGCGGCAGATCGGCAACCAGGTTCCGACGGCGACGAGGCGTATTCCATCCTGGCCGACGAGGACGGTGTGCGGATCGTGGCGAACACGCTCACGGGCGTCCGCTGGGCGGCCTACACGCTCCGTCAGCTGGCGACGGCGAAGCGCGGCACTTTCAAGACGGCTGGCTACCAGGTGCCGACGATGCGCATCGTGGACAAGCCGCTCCTCAAGTTCCGCGGCATCCACCTCTGCCTCATCGACCCGATGCGCGTGACGCAGATCGAGCGCGCGATCCGTCTCGCGGCGCTGATGAAGTTCAACTACGTCGTCCTCGAGCCGTGGGGGACGTACAAGTCCGAGAAGCATCCGTGGCGCAGCTGGCCGAACGCGGCGCTCGACAAGGCGACGGTCCGCCGCCTCGTCGCGGTCGGGCGCGACCTCGGGGTCACGCTCATCCCGCAGATCAACCTCTTCGGCCACGCCTCGGCCGCGCGCGGGGCGACGCTCAAGCACTGCGTCCTCGACTTCCATCCCGAGTACGAGCCCTTGTTCGAGCCGGGCGGCTGGAACTGGTGCCTCTCGAACCCAGAGACGCAGCGCGTCCTGCGCGAGCTCGTCGCCGAGATGCACGAGGACTTCGGCAACCCTCCGTACTTCCACATCGGCTGCGACGAGGCCCAGCCGCCGACGTGCGCGGAGTGCCGCAAGGTGCCGTACGGCGAGCTCGTCTGCAAGCACATCACGGGGATCGCCGAGTTCATCAAGTCGTGCGGCGCCCAGGCGATGATGTGGCACGACATGCTGATCGACAAGGACGACCCGCGCTGGAAGGGGTTCGTCGCCATGGGCTCGAAGGCGACGGCGACGCTGGCCGACACGCTGCCGCGCGACGTGATCGTCTGCGACTGGCAGTATTCCTACGGCAACATGAACGAGACGCGCGCGGACTGGCCGACGATCGGCTACTTCAAGGAGAAGGGCTTTAGGGTCTGCGGCGCGCCGTGGCGCAACTTCAACGCGATGAAGCCGATGGCGGACTACGTCGCCAAGGTCGGCGGCTTCGGGCTCCTGGAGACGACGTGGAACCATCTCCGCGGCAGTGACTGGCGCAATATGTTCGTCTACGGAGCGGGCGCGGCGTGGGGGACGAGCCCCGTCGGCAAGCCGCCGCTCTACGACACGCATTTTGCGCGGGCGCTGCGCTTCGTGGGGCACGACATGCATATCTCCGACAAGCGCGACACCGGCATCTTCGACGAGGAGATCCCCGAGCTCTGGTGGCCGGCGTGGTGACGGGGGCGATTGACGGCGAACGGCGGAATTGATACACTACACACAAATGAACGACATAACTTTCGAGCAGGCATGGAACTACGGCGGCCCCCTGATGTGGGTGCTGGCCGGCTTTTCGGTTTTCGCGCTGGCGGTGGTGCTCTACCTCTGGCTTGCGCAGGCGCGCTGGCTCTTTCTGCCGCGGGCGCTGAAGCGGGTGGCGAGCGCCAAGGACCCGGAGGCGGAGGGCGCGCGCATCGCGCGCGAGGCCAACGCGGCGGTCGACTGGCTCGCGGACGTCGCGGCGATCGCCCCGCTCGTCGGTCTCCTCGGCACGGTCCTCGGCATGTTCAAGGCGTTCGGCGGCATCGCGAGCGACGTCGCCGCGGGCGCCAAGCCGGTGGTGCTGGCCCAGGGCGTGTCGCAGGCGATCGTGACCACGATCCTCGGCCTCGCGGTGGCGATTCCGTCGCTGGTCGCGTACGCAGTCATGCGGCGGCGCGCGGCGAAGCGCATCTCCGAGCTTGAGGCGGCGGCCGAGGAAGTGCTCGCCGGGGGCGTGCGATGAAGTTCGACGACACCGCGCGCTCGCGGGCGCCGGCGCTGGCGCTGACGTCGATGCTCGACGTCATCTTCCTGCTCTTGTGCTTCTTCGTCACCGTGAGCGTGTTTTCGCAGTGGGAGAGCGAGATCTCGATCCAGCTTCCCACCGCGGCGACCGGCGAGCAGCCGGAGCGTCTGCCCGGCGAGATCATCGTCAACCTGTCCAAGGACGGCACGGTCCGCGTCAACGGCACCTCGCTCACGCTCGACGACCTGCAGTCCCGCCTCGCGAAGATCTCGAAGTTCTACCCCGGCCAGCCGGTGATCATCCGCGCCGACCGCGACACCAAGTACGAGAGCCTCGTCGCGGTGATCGACTCCTGCCGCGCCGCCGACGTCTGGAACTTCTCCCTCGCCACCGAGAACGAGCCCTCGAAGTAGGCTTCGTCGCGGCTTCGGGCTGGGGCGCTCGCCCCGCCGAACGCTCGGCCTCCTAACGTGCCTCGCTCGGGATTCTCGACACTGACCGGAACGCGCTTCCGCTTCTAACGCGCTTAGGTCTCGAATCACGTCGTCGGGCGAGAATATCGTCTTGAAGTTGGAACAAAGGAGAGGTTCGCCGATTTGCTTTTCTTCCACATGAATCTCAATCGGTATGTCGTTGTGGAAGTCAAGGCCACGGAGTTCAAGGAAGAACATCTGGGACAGCTTGGTCTCTACGTCTCGGCGGTAAATCATCTTCTCAAGAAGCCGGAGCATGAACCGACGATCGGGCTTCTCGTCTGCAAGACGAAGGACAATACGATGGTCAAGTGGGCGTTGGAATCGTCTCAGCAGCCAATTGGCGTGTCGGAATACCGCATCAGCGAAATACTCCCGAAGGAGATTGCGAGCGACCTGCCGAGCATCGCCGACATCGAGTCCGCAGTGGGTGACGCGCGCCCTTGAAGCGCGGCGGTTTGCGCGGCAGTTCTAGCCCAATGCCTCGGCGGTGGCGAGGACGGCGTTGCGGACGCAGTCCTCGCAGCTGCAGAGCGGCTTGCCGGTGTCGAGGCCCTTGAGCTCGCGGCAGATTGTCGCGCCGCAGAGTTCCCTGAACCGCGGCAGGATTCTGCGCGAGAGCGCCATCGTGCCATTGCCGCCAGTGCGCAGCCCCGCGACCATGACCGCGCCCACGAGAGCGCCGCAGGATCCCTCCATCGTCCCCATGCCGGAGCCGAACCCGGCGGCGAGGCTTGTTAGCGTCGCCTCGTCGGGCGATACCGTGTCGGCGAACGCGCGCACGACCGCCTGGCAGCAGTTCATCTCGCGCTTCAGCTTTGCCGCGTAATCCTGTCTTTCCGCTGTCGTCATGGTGCCTCCGTTCATTTGCCGCGTATTATACCAAATTTCCGGCGCCGCGCCCCAAGCCCCGCGAATTATGGTATACTACACGGCGTATGAAAAGGCTTTTCGTGCTATTGACCCTGGTCGCCGCCGGCGCGGCGTCTGCGGAGCCTGCGCCGCCGGCCGAGTCCGCGACGAATGCGCCTGCGGCGGCGGTTGCCGCGACCAACCTGCCTCCGGCGGAGTTGGCGGCCGCCACCAATGCGCCGCCGCGGAAGCCGCTGCGTCCCGCCGTGATCACCGCGGAGTCCACGTTCTACGACCGCAAGGAGGGCATCGCCGTCTTCACCGGCAAGGTGCACGTGGACGACGAACGCTACCAGATCCACGCCGACAAGGCGTACGTCTCGATCGTTCCCACCAACCAGCTCCGGCGCATCGTCGCCATCGGCCACGTCGCGATGACCAACGAGGCGCGGCGCGCCTACGGCGCGAAGGTTACCTACAACCGCCCGACCGGCACGGTGGTGCTCGTCGGTGCGGACGACGCGCCGGCGAAGATCGTGGACGAGTCGAAGGGCGCCGGCAAGGAGCAGACGGTGGTCGGCTCCAAGATCCGCTTCTGGGTCGACGCCGAGCAGGTGGAGGTGCTCGACGCGTCCATCACCACGCCGACCTCCGGCGCTGGCGACCTCAAGAAGGCCCTGGGCGGGGGCCTGTGAAACCCGCCGCGCGGCAGCTTTGAACCAAAACAGCAAAGGAAAAGAAAATGGCGCTCAACATCGTAACTGAAATCGACGACCGCGTGAAGGTGCGCAACGTGCTCATGTCGGTGTCGGACAAGACCGGCCTCGAGTCCTTCGTCCCGGCGCTCGTCAAGGCCTGCCCCGGCGTGAAGATCTACTCCACCGGCGGCACCTACACGAAGGTGAAGGAGATCCTCGGCGACGCGGCCGCGGGGACGCTGGTCGCGGTCTCCGACTACACCGGCCAGCCCGAGATGCAGGGCGGGCTCGTGAAGACGCTCGACTTCAAGATCTACCTTGGGCTCCTCTCCGAGACCTACAACGACGCGCACCAGGCGGACCTGAAGCGGCTTTCGGCGCTGCCGATCGACATGGTGGTCGTGAACCTCTACCCGTTCCGCGAGACCGTCGCTAAGGCAGGCGTCACGCCGGAGATGGCGCGCACGAACATCGACATCGGCGGACCCTGCATGGTGCGCGCGTCGGCGAAGAACTACCTCCGCGTCGCGTCCGTCACCGACCCGCTCGACTACGCCGCCATCGCCCAGGAGCTCGAGTCGCGCGACGGTACCGTCGGCCTCGACACCCGCTTCAGGCTGATGAAGAAGGCCTTCGCCCACACCGCCGAGTACGACACGGCCATCGCCGGGTTCTTCGCCTCGCGCACGTGGGAGGAGGTAGCCGCCACCTACAACCGGCGCTGATGAAGCTCTTCGACGCATTCCGGGGACACCGGGAGCAACGCCCGGACGAGCCGGCGTTCATGATCGCCTCCGGCGACCGGGCGCTGCCGATCTCGTGGCGCCAGTTCACCGACGACATCGCCGTCATCGCCTGGCTCATCGACAAGCACGAGGTGAAGACCGTCGCGCTCATCGGCGAGAACTCCTACGAGTGGATGGCGACCCATGCCGCGTGCCTGTTCACCGGGACGACGGTGGTGCCGCTGGACGTGAACCTGGATGCGGAGGAGATCTCGCGGCGCCTCAAGTTCGTCGGCGCCGACGTGCTGGTGCATTCCTCGCTCTACGCCGACAAGGCGCACGAGGTCGCCGCGCTGACCCCGGGACTCAAGACCGGTGGCTTCGGCACGCGCAAGACCGACCTCGTGCTCAACGCCGGCCACCTCGCGATCAAGGCCGGCTTCAAGACCATCTGGCAGCGTCCCTGCCGCGTTCGCGACGGCGAGACTGCGATGATCGTCTTCACCAGCGGCACCACCTCGGAGCCGCGCGGCGCGGAGCTGACCGTCGCCGGCCTCGAGGCCTTCGCCGACTCCACCGCGATTTCGCTCCCGATGCAGCCGGGCGAGCGTTCGCTGATGGTGCTGCCGCTCCACCACATCTTCGGCGTCTGCGTCGCCTACCTGCTGCTCTCGCGCGGCGTGGTGCCCGGCGTCTGCCCGGACTTCCGCCGCCTCTACGACGCGGTCGAGCGCTTCGCCGCCGACTACCTCTTCCTGGTGCCGGCGCTGGTGGACGTGCTCGCCGGCAAGATTGAGCGCCGCGGCCGCAGCGCCGAGGAGGCGCTCGGCTATCCGCTTCGGTGGATCCTTTCCGGCGGGGCGGCGATGCCGCGCCGCGTCTACGAGCGCATGACCGCGCTCGGGGTGAAGGTGCTCTGCGGCTACGGGCTTACCGAGACTACTGCGCTCTACTCGATGGACCCGAGCGACGGCGAGATCGCCGTCGGCAGCGCCGGCCGCCGCTCGCAGCTCCCGGAGTGCGAGACGACGGTCTCCGCGTCCGGCGAGCTGCTCACGCGTGGACCCG
The DNA here is from genome assembly GCA_902770045.1 of uncultured bacterium. Lineage (GTDB taxonomy): Bacteria > Verrucomicrobiota > Kiritimatiellia > RFP12 > UBA1067 > UBA1067. Next base: position 4,128 of record CACXRO010000057.1, on the reverse strand, counting down.
GGGTGATGAAGGGGTATTTCAGGAATCCGGAGAAGACCGCCGCGGCGATCGACGCCGACGGCTGGCTCCACACCGGCGACCTCGGCCGCATCGACGCGGACGGCAACGTCTGGATCACCGGGCGCGCCTCGCGCACGATCGTCCTGTCGTCCGGCAAGAAGATCGCGCCCGAGGAGCTGGAGGAGAAGCTCCACGCCATCCCCGGCGTCCTCGAGGCGGTGGTCTCCGGCGACGGCGAGTCGCGCGAGATCCGCGCCGAGGTCTACGCCAGCGTCTCGGAGGAGACGGTCCGCCGCGCCGTCGGCGAGCTCAACCTGCGCCTCCCGGTATACAAGCGCATCGGCACGGTGACGACGCGGTCCGACCCGTTCCCGCGCACTGCCTCGGGGAAGATCAAGTACTCATGAAGGTCGTCCACCTCGTGCCCGCGATGGAGCAGGGCGGCGTCGAGAGCGTCGTCCGTGACCTCAACCGTGCGCTCGCCAGAGCCGGGCACGAGAGCGTCGTCGTCTCCGTCGGCGGCGCGCTTGCGTCCGTGCTGGAGGCGGACGGCGGCCGCCATGTCCGGCTCGACCTCAAGTCCAAGAACCCGCTCACCGCGATTCCGCGCGCGATGGCGCTGCGCTCGCTGCTCCGCCGCGAGCGGCCGGACGTCGTCTGCGCCCACTCGCGCGTGCCGGCGTGGCTGTTTGTCCTTGCCAACCGCGCGCTCGGACTTCGGTGGATCTCCTTCGCCCACGGCGCGAACACCGTCTCGCGCTATTCCGCGGTGATGACCCGCGGCGACGTCGTCGCCGCGCCGTCGAAATTCCTGGCCGACTTCCTGCTCGCGAACTACGCGCGTCGCCCCGCGCCAGCTCCGCTCGCCGACCGCCTGCGCGTCGTCCCGCCCTGCGTGGACCTCGCGCGCTTCGACCCGGCGCGCGTCGACCCCGCCGCCGTAGCCGCGCTCCGCCGCGAATGGGGCGTCGGGGAAGGGGACTTCGTCACCATGGCCGTCGGGCGGCTTACGCCGGTGAAGGGACTCGACGCGCTGGTGCGCGACTTTGCCGCGCAGGCGTCCGGACGCCGCGACCGCCGGCTCGTGCTCGTCGGCCGCGAAGACCGCCGCCACCGCGGCTACGTCTCGTCGCTGCGGCGGCTCGCGGCGGAGCTCGGCGTCGACGGGCAGGTGGTGTTCGCCGGTGCGCAGGAGAAGGTGCCGGAATGCCTCTCCATCGCGGACGAGGTGGTCTCGGCCAACACGGTGAAGCCGGAGTCGTTCGGGCTTTCTGTCGCCGAGGCGCTGGCGATGAACCGCCCCGTGCGGCTGCTGAGGCATTTCGGCGGCGCGGCGGAGATCGTCGACGCGGTGGCGGCGGCGGGCGCGCCTTCGCCGCGCGAGGCGGTGCGCTCGCTCTATTCCTTCGAGGCGTTCTCCAAGCGCGCGCTGGAACTATTTCGGGAGGCATCGACATGATCCACTTCAATCGTCCGTACATGACCGGCGCCGAGACGGAGTACATCCGCCAGGCCGTCGCCGGCGGCAAGATCTCCGGCAACGGGGAGTTCACCCACCGCTGCCAGGAATTCTTCGAGCGGAGGTACGGCTTCGGCAAGTGCCTGCTCACCACCTCCTGCACCGACGCGCTGGAGATGGCGGCGATCCTCTCCGGGGTTGGGCCGGGCGACGAGGTGATCGTGCCTTCCTACACCTTCGTGTCCAGCGCGCTCGCGTTCGTGCGCCAGGGCGCGACGATCGTCTTCGCCGACAGCCGCGCCGACCAGCCCAACATTGACGAGCAGTCGCTCGAGTCGCTCGTCACCCCGCGCACCAAGGTGATCGTGCCCGTCCACTACGCCGGCTGCGCCTGCGACATGGACGCGGTCATGGCCGTCGCGGAGCGGCATGGGCTGATTGTCGTCGAGGACGCCGCGCAGGCGGTGGACTCCTTCTACACCGGCGCGGACGGACGCCGCCGCGCGCTCGGGTCGATCGGCCACCTCGCCGCATTTTCCTTCCACGAGACGAAGAACGTGATCTCCGGCGAGGGCGGCATGCTCGTCGTCAACGACCAGCGCTTTGCGCGCCGCGCCGAGATAATCTGGGAGAAGGGCACCAACCGCGCGGAGTTCTTCCGCGGCGAGGTGAACAAGTACGGCTGGGTGGACGTCGGCAGCTCGTTCCTGCCCACCGAGGTCGTGAGCGCGTTCCTCTGGGCGCAGCTGGAGCACCTGGACGAGATCCAGGCCGAGCGTCGTCGCCTGTGGGAACGGTACCTCGGGTTCTTCTCGGGGCTCGACCTCGCCGCGCTCGGCGTGTCGCTGCCGGTCGTGCCAGCCGGCGCCACCAACAACGCGCACATGTTCTACCTGCTCTTCCCCGACCTCGCGCGACGCAGCGGCTTCATCGCGAAGATGCGCGAGCGCGGCGTCCTCGCGGTGTTCCACTACCTGCCGCTCCATTCGTCCGAATTCTACCGGAAATACTCGAAGACCCATCGTCCGAGCGTCCCCGAGCGCGAGCTTCCCAACTGCAACCGCTACGCCGACACCCTCGTCCGCCTGCCGCTCTACTGCGGCCTCGCGCCGGACCAGGACGCCGTCCTCGCCGCCGCGGCGGAATCGCTTGCGCAGTAGCCGCCGCGGCTAGATTACTTTCTTGGGCAACAGGCGGTTGAGGAGCTCGTTTGCGCGCCAGGGCAGGATCGACAGCGCCCAGGTCCCGAGCCGCATCGGCCACGGGAACGCGATGAGCCCGACGTTGCGGTCGGCTCGGCCGAGAATGACGCGCGCGGCGCGGTCCGCCTCCATGAAGAACGGCATCGGGCAGGTGTTCGCGTCGGTGATGCGCGAGCGCACGAAGCCGGGACACACCACCGAGACCTTGATTCCCTCCGGCGCAAGCATTCCGCGCAGGGCGAGTCCCCAGGTCTTTACGCAGGCCTTGGTTGCCGAATAGCTCGGGCAGGCCTTGAGCGGACCGTAGCCGGCGATGGAGGCGGTGATGACGATTTGGCGGTTCGCGCTTTCAGGACGCTTCCGCATCGCCTCGACTGCGGGGAGCACGGTGTTTACCACTCCGATTGCGTTGGTGGCGAATGTGCGCCGCACGTTTGCCGCGGTCTCCTCGCCGGTTGACACTCCGGCGTTGGCGAAGACTCTTTCTAGCGGCGCGGTCTGGTCGCATTCGCCGATCCACCGTTCCACTGCGTCGGCGTCTGTTACGTCGACGACCCGGGCGGCGACTGTTGCGCTGCCGTTGGAAGCGGCGCGGCATTTTTCCGCCACGGCATTTAGCCGCGCTTCGTCGCGTCCGCAGAGGAACAGTGCGTCACCGCGCGCTGCGCACGCAATCGCGAGCGCCTCGCCGATTCCAGAACTTGCCCCGGTGATCAATGTATTCATGCCCTGTTTGTCCTTTTGCCTTGTTCAGTCAGCACTTCACTTGTCGCATTCATTGTCATCCCGCGCCACATTACTCTCGCGCCACATTACTGTCACTTCTATCCTCTAGCTCACCGAGATTCACTTACCCCGCTCCCTTGGCCGCGCACGGCTCATTTCCCCCGTCTCTTTTCCCCGTCCATTTCATCAGCTTCCGCCACCACCGCGATTTCGTCCGCACCGTAATCTCACGCTCGTACCTCTCCCTCCATTCCCGCAGCATGTTAGCGTCCTCCACCGCCTCCGGGTCGACCAGCGCGTTGATCCTCGCGATGAGCGCCGTCGCGCTTTTCCCCGCCGAATCCGACACCTCCCGCCATATCGCCGCCGCCCTGACGACCTCGGCCTCCGGAGTCTGCCACTTCGCGCCGTCCGCGGTCTTCCGCGTCCGCCCGGCCCGCTCCTCGCCTCCGTGCCCGGGCTCCGGCACCGCCGCCGAGACCGGCGTCGGGTCGACGAGCCCGGCGATCTGCCGGAACTTCTTCGCCGCGGCCTTGTAGCGCATCACCGCCGTGTACCTGAGGTAGAGCGCGGGGACGTTGTCCCTGAGCCAGCCCTTGATTCCGGGGCAGCGGCCGACGATCACGCCGTCCTCGTTCCGCACGAGCGAGTTGTCCAGGTAGCACTCGAGGTCCTCCAGCATCCCGCCGAAGCGGATCGCCGCCTCGTGGGAGTCCTTCGCGTGGAGCCAGGCGTCGAGCA
>CACXRO010000056.1 GCA_902770045.1 uncultured bacterium | reverse complement strand
GAGGAGGCGCCGAGCGACCTCGCGGTCGCCGGGCGCTACCTGCTGCCCAAGGCGATTTTCCCATTGCTCGCCTCGCAGACGCCGGGCAAGGGCGGGGAGATACAGCTTACCGACGCGATCCGCCGGCTCCTCGCAACGCATCCCGTCTACGCCTACGAATACCCCGGCCGCCGCCAGGACATCGGTAACCCGGACGGATATTTTGCCGCGCTCGAAGCCTTCAGGCGGCTGGAGCGCGAAAGAAAGGAAGTTTGACATGGAGAAGATAACCGCCTGCTCGTTTCCGCGCGCCGGATTTCTCGGGAACCCGTCCGATGGCTACTACGGCAAGACCATCTCCTTCGCCTTCTCCGACTTCGGCGTGGAGCTTACGCTGGTCGAGAGCCGCCGAATGAAGTTCGTGCCTGGCGTGGTCGACGACGCCACCTTCGCCTCGCCGGAGGAACTGGTGCGTGACGTGCGGCTCTACGGCTACTACGGCGGCATCCGCCTCCTGAAGGCGGTGTCGAAGCGGTTCTTCGAGTACTGCATGGACCATGGGATTGCCCTGCCGCGCCGCAACTTCACCGCCGAGTACCGCATCAACATCCCGCGGCTCGTGGGGCTTTCCGGCTCCAGCGCCATCTGCTCGGCGATGCTGAAGGGGCTGATGGCGTTCTACGAGGTAGAGATCCCGATCGAGGTCCGTCCCACGCTCTGCCTCGAGGCCGAGCGCGAGCTGGGCATCAACTGCGGCTTCCAGGACCGCGTCATCCAGATCTACAACGGGCTCGTCTACATGGACTTCGACCGCGAGTACCTGGAGGCGCACGGCCACGGCCGCTACGAGCGGCTCGACCCGAAGCTGCTCGGCTCCGTATACATCGCCTACGACGCCAACCGGGCCGAGGAGAGCGGCAAGGCGCACGCGGACGTGAAGCGCAGGTTCGAGTCGCGGCAGCCGGACATCATCGCCGCGATGTCGGAGTTCGCCGACATCGCCGAGAAGGGGCGCGCGGCGCTGCTCGCCGGCCGCCGCGACGAGCTCCGGCGACTCGTGAACGCCAATTTCGACCTGCGCGCGCGCGTCTTCAGCATCGCCGAGGAAAACCGCCGGATGGTGATGACCGCCCGGAGCGCCGGCGCGAGCGCGAAGTTCGCCGGCTCCGGCGGCGCGATCGTCGGCACCTTCGAGGGCGAGGACCAGTTCAAGTCGCTCGAGCGCTCGCTCGCGCTGATCGGCTGCCGCACCATCCGCCCGACCATCGCCGTCGACGACACGCTGCCCAGCTCCGGCTCTGCCCCCTGGCGCAACGCATAGCTCTCGCGGCACTTTGCGCGGCGGTTGTGCGGCGCGCATCTGCCAGTTGAACAATTTGGTATAATACGCCTCAAAGCAGAATCCAATCTGCATGGAGCGCTGAGCAACGGGAATGACCACAACCTCGACAACACTGTTGAAAACCATTGGCGCGGACGTCAATTCGCCGCGCTGGACCGAATTCGTCGCCAAGTACCAGCCGGTGATGGAATCCTTTCTCGCGTCTCGGTTCCCGACCGTAAGCGCCGAGGACGTGATGCAGGAGACTCTGGTGGTTCTTGCCCGCAAGTTGCCGGATTACCGCTACGCGCCCGACTCAAAAGGACATTTCAGGAACTACCTTCTGGGCATCCTGAAAAACAAGGCTCGCGAAGAACTTAGACGCCAAGACAAGGCGGCGCTCGCTGAGGCTGCGGCCAGAGATGTTAAGGAGGAAGACGGAGATTGGAGGATATCGGCATTCGAAGTAGCGTTGCAGCAGCTTTTGGCGGACCCGAGGCACACCGAGCGGACACGGCAGATATTCATCCGCACGGCGTTGAAGGGGGAGCCTCCAGCCGCCGTTGCCGCGCTTTTCGGCACTACGCGCAACAACGTCGACCAAATCAAGAACCGAATGATTGCCGAGTTGAGGGCGATTGCTACGAGGCTTGTCGATGAGTGACGAGATTTCAGATTGGCTAAACAGCCGAGTAGACGATTCGCCAGCGCCGATGCTGGACAATGGGGCAGTGGTAGGCGAATTCATGGTTGTTGGCTTCCTTGGTCGCGGTGGGTCGGGCGAGGTGTATCGCGTTGAACACCGGCGTTTGAAGACTCCTGCTGCCTTGAAGGTTCTCCATCGCGGCGACGCTGCCGGCGAGGTGCGCTTCGAGCGAGAAGCTGAGATTCTCAGCAAGCGTCACAGTCCGGGGTTTCCGCGGTTCTTTGCATATGGCGAGGCAGACGGGCACCCGTATATCGTGATAGAGCTTCTGGAGGAACGACCGCTACCGACTAAAGAGCGCGAAATCGCCGCGTTTATCAGCAAGATAGCCACCGCAGTCGGAGAGCTGCACAAACTCGGTTTCGTCCACCGCGACATCAAGCCGTCCAACATTCTCTGGCGTGATGCAGAGCCCGTCCTAATCGACCCCGGCCTTGCAAAACCAGTTTCCAGCGGATCATCGCCAAATCTCAATACACTTTCCGTAGATGGAGGCAATCCTGTCGGCGTGGGGACGCTAGGCTACGCTGCGCCGGAGCAGTTTACCGGCGGTGACATTGGTGTCGAGGCCGACATTCATGCGCTCGGCGTTCTGGCGAACGAGTGTTTCGGGGGCAAGCCACCGAAGCACTGGGCACGGATAATAGATAAAGCGACATCGTCAATTCCTACGCAAAGATTTGCGACCGTAAACGCATTCTTGGCCGCGATTAAATGTGTGTCTGCAGTAAGGCCTGCTATTGTCAAGTGGCTGATCGCCGTAAGTTTCATTCCAGTTGCAGTAATGATTTCCATCTCATTGTATTATTTTTCTTTGGGGGTGTATAGACATGGTTGTAGTGTTGAGAAGTTTTCCCGCTGGATTTGGGATGTTGTAAAAGGAGTGTTTTGGTTTCTTCCGATTCCGTTTGGATTACTTTTTCGTGTGGCGTGGGTTCGGATTTTGACGATAGGGCTGGGCGCATGCCTTTGTTTTTATCTCGGCATAAGTCCGTGGATAGAAAACGGCATTCAGACTTTGTTCGATAGGACAGGGGATGTTTTGATGGCGATATGGGTCTTTTCAACGGTGGCCGTTGCTGGTATGCTGCTTATGCCTTCTGTCGCAAAATGGTATAAGCGCGAAATTTCATAACGAACGATTCCATGCACAAAACACACCGCAGGTTCCAGGGCTACGACTATTCGCGCGGCGGGTCGATGTTCGTGACGACCAGCCTGGAGCCGCGCCGCCAGCTGTTTGGCCGCGTCGACCACGAGCGAGTGGTGCTGTCTGAGGCGGGAGAGACGGCGAAGCGCGATTTGCTGGATGCGGCTGGGCACTTCGCCGGGATCGTCACTCTGCGGTCTTGGGAAATAATGCCCGACCATGTGCACATTCGCTTCACCTGGCCGCCAGGCCACGCCGACGCAGTGAAGCAGATCGGGGCCTTCGTCGGACGCTTCAAGCAGTTCTCGCAGTACCATATCGCCGGCAGGGGGGCGACCATCTGGGAGGAAGGCTATCACGACCACATCTGCGTTTCGGAGCGCATGAACAGGGCCGTTGACGCCTATGTACGCAACAACCCGCTCAAGTGGTGGCTGATGCACGGCGACAGTTCGCTGATGCACGTGGTCGAGCCGTTCCCGCTTCCTGCCGCCGGCGGCGACGACTTCTGGCGGGCGGTGGGCAACTTCGACCTGCTGGAGCGGCAGCGGCTGGTGTCGCTGAGGATCTCGCGGCAGGTGCTGGAAGAGGCGCTGCCCGAGGTCGTCGCCGTGTGCCGGCGCTGGGCGGTCGAGAAGGGGTATGCCTATGTATCGACCTTCTTCTCGCCGGGCGAGCGGGCGGTGCTGAAGATGCTGGCGGAAGAGACGGAGGCACCGGTAATACGGCTAGCGCCGACGTTCATGGAATTGGCCTACAGGCCGCATGGGCATGAGCCGCTGCTGTTTGCGAAGCGGCGGCTGTTGGTGCTTTCGCGCATGGCCGACCCGGCCGAGCCGCCGCGCCGCGATGAGCTGCTGGGGCTAAACTACATTGCGGCGGCGGTGGCAAGGGCGAGCGAGGGCGGCAGGACGGTGTATGTTGCCGCCCCGCAAGGAGGCGGCAACCAGGTTGATTACCGCGAGCACCCGGCCCAGCCGCCAACCTGATTGCGTCCCCATCACGGGGGCGCAATATAAGATTCCGCCCCTGCCAATCAGTAGTATATGGAACTGGCGAACCCCGTTTCTCGCGAAAGGGAACGCTAGGGCTCTGAAAATTATGGTATAATACGCACCATAAACAGATCTTTAGCGTTCTGCGCTATCGATGGACTCAGTTGAAACCTGGAAATTTCTACGCAAGAGTTCTCGAAGTACGGGATGCGCTCCATCTGGGCGCATTCCCTTTCGCGAGTCTTGCAGGCTTTCCAGGGCCCCAACTGAATCGCGGACGGGAATCGCGCCCTCTTCTTTTCCAACCCGCGCAACAAGGCCAAGAGGGGAAAGGAGAGAAGCGAAAAATGAGAAAGGTATTTGGGTTAATATTGTTGCTCGTGGCTGTTTGCATGGTATTAGTAGCCACAGCGGGATGGTGTAATTATTGCGGTACCAATGCATCCGAAGGTCGTTGTTTCAATTCGCCTACTGGTTATCATAGCATCGCACCGACATCTTCCAATGATGCTAAATGGACTTTAGAGGACTCAAAAAGGAACAGCTGGAATTGTGCGCTTTATAACGGAGAAGTTAGTGATGATGAATGGCTTAGAAGAGTGTTTGGAGTAGAGGACGAGCCAGAGGAGCAACCATCCATTTCCGGAAATGAGATTGTTGAGAAGATAAAAAGCATTCCATGGTGGGGATGGGTGATAGTGGGTTCAATTATATTTTGTATCATAGGCGGATGGAAAGGTGAGACAAAGGGATTTGGAGGTGCCTGCGTTGCTGTAATACTAGTTGTGGGAGTATGCTTAGTTTACAAAGAAGTAACCTCTGATGGGGATGACACTCGTCCCAAGTCTGTTTCCCAGGCAGAAATGAGCAAAGACTCAGTGAAGAGTAAATCCCCCGATGAAGCAGAGAATATTTCTGCAAAACAGTCCAGTGTTATCGACTCAGCACAAAGTTCTGACGCCGGCAATTCCTTGGTTAATAAGAACCTTTGGTGGAAGTGGTTTGGTTATGGTGAGTTTAAAATTGTTGTTGAAGGCGCCTTCACTATCATATATAAGGATGACCCTGATCGGGACGCTGAGAAACGATACAAAGCGACTTTAGTCATTCGGAGGAAAAAAGTGGAATACGAATTATATGTTGATTTTGGCGCCCCTATTGTTCCTGGCAGTCTTGATCATGCGTGGCATTGTTTTGTGTTAGGCGGAAAAGTGTTTTCTCAAAAGTGGACTCCGGATACGACAAGCACTGCAATGTTTTATAAAGGCGATGTGCCAGAATTGATAAATTCGATGAAGAACAAAAAATGGTTTTATCCTCAGTTTATTGATGATAAAGGAGATATGTTCATGTCATCATTTGACGTAACGGGAGTGCTTGAGAAATGTGTAGAGCTTCAAAGTAGAAAGTAGGCTGGTGATATGCTATTGCAAGAGACGTGAGTGATTAACTTAGATATGCTCTAAAAGATGTTTCAGGTTATCTTGTTGATGAACAACCATAGGAGCACAAACGATGGACAATATCATCGCTTTTATTATTGAAAACAAAACAGGGTTGCTTATAGTTCTGGCCATAGGTGGTTCGCTTTTGGGATTAGAAGCGAGTGGATCTAAGAACATGTCCGAACAAAGGGCGCTTCACAAAGCTCCTACTGACCGATTGGCGTGGTTCAGGATTAGTGTAGTGTTCTCAGCGATTTTAGTTGTCGGTATGCTGTTTTGTGTGCTGATTTTGTGGTTATATGTTGCTTTGAAACCCAACATCACTTTGTTGCCAGTGGTTCTAGTTGGTGTTACTCTGTTGGTTGCGTGTGAAATTATATTTCAGTTTGGTGTACACATTTTTCAATTATGTACATGGAGCATTCCATCACAAAGAAAAATTGATCTTCACCACAAAGGTATAGAGTATTTTCGCGAAGGCGATTATGAAAATGCAATGATGTGTTTTCTTGAATCCTGTAACTTCACTGGTATTGCGCTGTTGGAAGGGCGCGAGACGTCTGAATGCTATGTTGGACGCATGTTCCTTGAAGGTAACGGCGTGAAGAAAGACCCCGAATCGGCGGTTAAATGGTTCCGCAAAGCATGCGAACTCGCAAGTTTTGGCTCGGTTAAGCTAAGGGATCCAAATGCATGTGGGTGGTTGGGGTATTGCCATGAACGCGGGTATGGTGTAGAAAAAGATCTGGAATTAGCGGAGCGTTGGTATAAAGAGGCTGCTGATTGTTGGTATAAAGTTTGGGCAGAAGATCACGAAGAAGATGCGAGGAGAAGATTTGACGATGCAAAGGAACGCTGGGAGAAACTGTCGGGTGAGTTATATGATGAAAGCGAAACTGATGCGGAAGAAGATGCCTATGGTGATGAAGCTGATGATGATAATGCAGTAGGTGAGGACGAGGAAGAATTTGATGATACAGAATCCGAAACAGATGAAGAGGAAGATGACGAGGATGGTGACGACGAGGGCGGCGGAGAAGATGACGATGATGACGACGAGGAATATGTCGATCCTATCGAAGAGCTGAATGCGATGATTGGGCTGGGATCAGTCAAGAGACAGGTGGCTGAACTTGAAGATTTCATAGAACTTCAGGAGGAGCGCAGAGAGAAGGGATTGCGCGTTCCGGCGATGTCCTATCATTGCGTGTTTACCGGCAATCCAGGGACTGGCAAGACTTCGGTGGCTCGGATCTTAGCTCGCATCTATTCGGACATGGGAGTCATAGATTCCGAAAAATTGGTCGAAACTGACAGGGCAGGTCTGGTTGCAGAATATGAGGGGCAAACTGCCGAAAAGACGAACGCGGTAATTGACTCTGCTTTAGATGGCGTCTTGTTTATTGACGAGGCTTATACTCTTATAAATGGGGACCAAGATGACTTTGGACGAGAGGCCGTCAATACTTTGCTAAAGCGCATGGAAGACGACCGTGATCGGTTGGTGGTAATCGTGGCTGGTTATACTAATGAAATGCGTCGTTTCATGGATTCGAATCCCGGACTCAAACGTCGTTTTGCAAGAACTATCGAGTTCCCGGACTACGACGCCGAGGAACTGGCCGAAATATTCTTCTCTTTTGCAGAGCAGGGTGACTACACTTGTCCGTCGGACACCATGGATGCGGTACATTCTTCCATGCGAGACCTTTTGAGATTCAAGGACAAGAATTTCGGGAATGCCGGGACTGTGCGTAACTTTTACGAGGAGACTGTAATGCGGATGACGCAACGTCTCGCGAAAACAAGAAAACGTTCGCGAAAGGCGTTGCAAACCATATTGCCGGAAGACCTTCCGCCGAGGACTGTCGGCTCGCAGGAAAATGTAGATGCTATTCTTGACGAGATAGACCGCATGATTGGACTCGCTCCCGTAAAAGAGGAACTTAGGCGGCTTGTCGCGTCCGTGCGCACACAGAAGGCACGAGAGAAAGCGGGGCTTAAATCATCAGATATGTCTTACCATTGTGTTTTCACTGGTAATCCTGGGACTGGCAAGACGACCGTCGCCAGAGCGATGGCGAAGATTTACCATGCCCTGGGGATTCTTGCGACAGACAAGTTAGTGGAGGCGGACCGGTCTAAGCTTGTTGCCGTGTATGTTGGACAAACAGCTCCAAAGACAAACGATGTAATAGATTCGGCTCTTGATGGGGTGCTTTTCATTGATGAGGCATACACCCTTGCAGAGCAAAGTAAGGAACACAATTTTGGACAAGAAGCCATTGATACACTATTGAAAAGGATGGAAGACGATCGTAATCGTCTTGTCGTCATAGTGGCGGGGTATACGGATGAGATCAAACGTTTTGTAGGGTCAAACAGCGGCTTGAGTTCGAGGTTTACACGCTATATTGACTTCCCGGATTATTCTGTTGATGAATTGTCGCAGATATTCAAATTGATGGTTGGCCAAAAGCAGTTTATTTGTAATAATGAAGCGGAAGTGGCGTTCTTGAATTGGATGAAGGATGCCGTTGAAAAGCGAGGAAAGGGATTTGGCAATGGGCGCTTTGTCAGGAACTGTTTTGAACGAATCATTGAGCAACAGGCGTTGCGTCTGGATAAAATCAGCAAACCTACCAACAAACAATTGAAAGAATTGACATCTGACGATGTCAATGCGGCGAAGGCATTGGTTAAAGCATAGGCATAAGGAGGCAATCATGAGGACACCGGCATTAATCATCATCGGGATAATCTTCATAGTGCTTGCCATTTGGCAGCACAATGAAGTGAGACGTTCAAAGGGTAGAGGGCGTTTGAATGATATTCTGACGGATTTTGGTGGCGGTAGTTTTGAAGAGGGGGTAAGGTCATCGGTTGGAACAGTTGCGCATGGATGCCTAGCAAAGATTTTAGGATTGATCGGTTTAATCGCCATACTGTGCGCGTTGGAATAAGTTGTGGTGATTTCCGGGGAATGATTTTCGCTGCATTTAGCATAGCACATTGAGCTGCGAATATTTGACCAAATGGCTTTTGCGCCAACTTGATGCACGCAAGCCAAGCGCTGCGGGAGGCTGCGCGGCAGTTCACGCGGCAGTTTCCGCGGCAAATTGCGCCATGGCCATGTCTGATTTCTCCCGGAGTTCCAACAATCGGCGAAGCGGGGGAGTGGTGCGAGTGAGTCGACGGGTGCGAGCGATATGATTCAGGCTGCCAGGGTAAACCAGTCCGGTTGTCCTAAGCGCGGAAGGCGACAAAGTCACCCGCGAAGAGACCGAGCACCAGCTCCCCCGCTGAGCCGCGCCCCCGCAATTTTTGGTATAATACGCGTTCAATGGAACTAAAGGAAGGCTATGCGGCCGCGGCGAAGCTCATCGCCGGCGCGAAAAGGGTGCTTGTTTCGGGACATCTGAGCCCCGACGGCGACTCGCTCGGCTCGATGATCGCGCTCGCCAGGATGCTGACGGCGGCGGGGAAGGAGGCTTATGCCGCGGCGGACGTGAACGCGCTCGGCAAGCCCGGCTTCCTCGAGGGCGTAGAGGCCATCGTGCCGGTGCGCAAGCTCCGGCGCCAGCGCCGCTTCGACCTGCTCTTCGCCGTCGACTGCGGCGGGCTCGACCGCATGCCGCCCGAGGTGCGCGCGGCGGCGCAGGGCCTGCCGGTCGTCTGCATCGACCACCACAAGACCAACGACGGCACCTTCGGCGATGCCTCTATCGTCGACCCCACCGCCTCCAGCGCCGGCGAAATCGTCTGGCGCTTCGCCAAGTGGATGGAGTGGGGCATTGACCGCGTCTCCGCCGAGGCGCTCTGGGTGGCGATCGTCACCGATACCGGCCGCTTCGCCCACGACTCCACCGGCCCCGGCACCATGCGCGCCGCCACCGACCTGCTGAAGCACGGGGTCAGGACCGCATACATCAACGACGTCCTCTACGGCTCGTTCCCGCGCAAGGCGATCGAGCTCAAGCGCATCGCCTGGCGCTCGCTCCACGTCTGGAAAAACCGCAAGGTGGCCGAGGTCACGCTCACGCGCGACGACTTCCGCTCCGTGCGCGGCACCAAGGCGGACGCCGAGGACGTGATCGAGATCCCGCGCTCGGTGGCGAAGAACGAGATCGCGCTTTTCTTCTACCAGATCCCCGACCGCACCAAGGAGACGCGCTGCTCCATCCGCACCCGCGGCGACTGGGACGCGACCGTTCTCGCCGCGAAATTCGGCGGCGGCGGCCACGCCAAGGCCGCGGGATGCACCATCAAGGCGCCGCTCGCCAAGGCGAAGCGGCTGATGCGCTCCGCGGTCAAGGAACTCTTCAAGGGCGCCTGCCGCAAGACGATGCGGATTCCGCCGGTCACGGTCTGAGGAGAATGGCAATGGGCGGCGAGGCGAGGGCGATCATCCTGACGGACGGCAAGGCCGGGCACGAGAACCAGTCCAAGGCCTTCGCCCGTGCGCTCGGGCTCGACTTCGTGCTGGTGCCGGTGAAGTTCAAGTGTTCGTTGTTCAAGCTGCTTTCGTATGTGCTTGATAAACTTGGCGTGCATACGGCACGCCTTTGGAAATTCGTGTCCGTTCCTGTGGAGCCGTCGGAGCAGGAACCGGATCATGGTGGAGTTGAAATCAAATGGGTGATCGGAACGGGGTCGGGGACCTTTTATCCCGCGAAGTCGCTCGCTCGCGGCGTACCTGGCGCAAAGTGCGGGGTCGTGCTCTATCCGCGCGGCTACGACCTTTCCTCCTTCGACTGCATCCTCGCGCCGTCGTTTGACAACCCGGCGAAGCGCGCGAATGTCATCGAGATTCCCGCGAATCTCGTCGCCAACGACGCGGCGTTCTACGAAAAGGGCGTCGCCGCGTTCCGCGAGCGGTATTCCGGAGCGACGGACAACCTCGTAGGCGTGATCGTCGGCGGGCCGAATAAGTGCTCGACGATGACGGTCGACTGGATGAAGGCGAGGCTGGACGAAATCTTCGCTGCGAACCGGGACGCGCAGCTCTGCGTGACCACCTCGCGGCGGACGCCGGCCGCCGTCGAATCGCTGGTCGACTCGTATCCGTGGACCTACAAGCTCATCTACTCCAGGGACCATTTCAACCCGATTCCCGCGTTCGTGCAGCTGGCGAAGCGGCTCTATGTGACCGCCGAGTCGACGGGCATGCTCTCCGAGGCGTGTACCTTCGGCACCGCCGAGGTGGTCGCGCTCGACAACCTGAAGCCGGGGCCGCACAAGTTCCGGCGCTTCGTCGAGAACCTCCGGCGCGGCGGATACGTGGACGGCAGCCGGAAGGTGGACCTCTCCGCCGAGTTCGCCCGGGCCAGGACGCTGATGGGGCTGTAGGATGAAGGGCGGCAACTGGAGACTGCTGCGGAGCGTGGTGGCGCTGAGCCTGCCGGCGGCGGCGGTGTGCGCGCTCGGCGTTTGGTTCCTGGTCAGGGACGTCCCGGTGCTGGTGGCCGAGGAGAAGACCAGGGTCTTGTCCACGACCGAGCAGGCGGCAAAGACCATGCGCGACGACCCGTCGCTGGCCGATTTCGTCTGGAAGCGCGGCAGCGGTGTCGTTAGCGGGACGGCGGCGTCCGGCGACTTCCCGCCCGACATGTCGTGGAAGGAATGGGGTCCCGAAGGAGGCACCAAGCGCCGCGACATGTGGGGCTGGCGGCCGATGGAAGGCGGACGTCTCGTCTGGGCGCGCGGCGTCGGCAAGCACGACGGCGAGACCGTCTACGCGCGGCGGACTGACATCAGGGAGCGCGACTACGCGCTGATGTTCTACGTTTTTGGACCGCTGTTTATGCTGGTGCTGGTCGGCGTCACCTTCTTCGGAGCGAGGTTCCTGGCGCGGTACGCGAAGGAAAGGGACGACTTCGTCGCCGCCACGGTCCACGACCTCACCACTCCGCTCGCAGCGCTCCGGCTGACGATCGGCCGCAGCGAGGAGGAGTCGCGGCTGCTGGTGGACAGGATGGTGAACCTGGTGCGCAACCTCGGCGACTTCCTGCGGCTCGGCGGGAAGCGTCCGCCGCCGGAGCGGGTTCCGGTGGACCTCGCCGCCGCCTGCCGAGAGGCGTATGCGCCGTACCGCGAGGACTTCCGGGACCACTTCGGCGGCGAGGACGTGGAAATCTCCTGCACGGCGCCTTCCGCCGCGGCGACGGCCGATCCGACTCTGGTGGCGCAGACGCTCTGGAACCTCTTCGGCAACGAGCTTAAGTACGCGGCACCGTTCGGGCGGGTGAAGGTGCGGATCGAGGAGGGCGGCGGCAAGGTTCGCGTCGTCTTCGCCGACGAGGGCCCGGGCATGTCGCCGCGCGACCGCCGGCGCGCGTTCGACCGCTATTTCAGGGGGCGGAGCAAGTCCGGCAAGGGCGGCTTCGGGATTGGACTCTGCACGGCGCGCGAGTTCGCGCGCGCGATGGGCGGCGACCTGACGCTCGCCGCCAACGATCCGCATGGATGCGTCTTCACGCTGGAGCTGCCGAAATGAAGCTGTTCGCCGCCATCCTTGCCTGCCTGCCGCTGGTGGCGTCCGCCGCCGGAGAGTCCTTCGGCGACGAGGCCGAGGTCGTGCGCACGCGAATCGAGCGGTCGATCCTCTCGCTGCTCGACTCGGTCAGGATGAAGGCGGCGGCGACCGGCACGGTCACGCACGTCGGGCAGGACTTCATCTTCATGCAGAGGGGAGACTCGGCGATCAAGGTTTTTCTCTCTGGCGCGGAGTTTCCGCGCGTCGGCGACGTGGTGAGCGTTGCGACCAGGCCGTCGCTCGAAGGGGGCAGGGTGGTGTTCTCCGCGTCGAAGTGGACGCGCATCTCGACGGCACAGTTGCCGTCTCCGCTGCCGGCGGGCGCCGACGACCTCGTCTTCGTGGCGGCGACCCGCGCCGAGCGCGCGCGCGACGTAAACTGGCGCCGGGTCGAGGTGCGCGGTCGCGCGGTGGGGCTGACGGAGTCCGGCTTCGCGATGGACGTCGGGGAGATGCCGGTGACGGTGGTGGTGCGCAAGGTGCCGTCCTTCCTCTCCGACTGCGCCGCGACGCGGCCGATCGTGCGCGTCGTGGGCGTCGCCGAGCTGGTGCTGGACCAGTCCGCCCTGGCCGGACGGGTCAAGTGGGTGATGGGCGTGAAGGTCCACATCTCCGGCGCAGACGACGTGGCGATCGAGCCCGACCTCGTGTACCTCGCCAACCGCCGCGACCGGCGCGTGTGGATCGGGGTGGTCGCGGCGTTTTCGCTGCTGGGTCTCTTGGTGGTGGTCCTCGCGGTGCACATCCTCCGGCAGTCGCGGCGGCGGCTCCGGTCGCAGGTCATCGCGCTCGAGCGCAAGCGCATGGCGGACGACCTGCACGATACCATCGAGCAGCACCTCGTCGGTGCCGGGATGCTGCTGCAGCTCGACCGGAAGAAGGAGGCGGTGGAGATCCTCCAGCGCGCGAAGCGCGAGATGCGAGATGTCGTCTGGGGACTCAAGAACGACGACATGATGCGGCTAACGCCGGCGGAGATGATCCGCGAGTTCGCGCGATCCGAGAACCGCAAGGGAATCTACCGCGTCGACTGCCGGCTCCAGGGGCTCCCCGAGCACCTAGACGCGCAGGCGATGCGCGACCTCTCGCTCATCGTGCGCGAGGCGGTCGGCAACGCCGTCAAGCACGGGCGCGCGAGGAAGATCGCCATCGCGGCGGAGGAGTGCGCCGAGGGCGGCTGGCGGCTCAGGATATCGAACGACGGCGCCCCCTTCGACCCGGCCAATGCGCCGGGCGTGGAGGAAGGGCATTTCGGAATCGAAGGCATGAAGGCGCGCGCGCGGCGGCTGGGGGCGAAGCTCTCGATCGGCGCCAGCGACGGGCGCACGGTGCTGGAACTGGAGACGGAAAAATGACTAAAGTCGCGGTGGTGGACGACCACGTGGTCGTGAGGATGGGGCTGAAGTTCCTGATCGAGTCGGCGCCGGACCTGGAGTGGTGCGGCGAGTTCGGCGGCGGCCGCGGCGCGGCGGAGTTCGTCGCCGAGGCGAAGCCCGACGTGACGCTCATGGACGTGCGCATGCCCGACCGCAGCGGCGTCGACGCGCTCCGCGACATCCTCGCGGCGGACCCGAAGGCGCGGGTGGTGATGCTGACCACCTCCGACACCGAGGAGGACGTCTACCGCTCGATCGAGGAGGGCGCGCTCGGGTACGTGATGAAGGAGTCGCCGGTGGAGGAGATCGTCGCGGCGGTGCGCTCGGCGATGGCGGGCGAGGTGTACATGTCGGACGACGTCCGGCGCATCTACGAGACGCGCCGGGGCGTGAAGGGGCTTTCGCCGCGCGAGACGGAGGTGATCGACTGCGCCGCGCGCGGGCTCAACAACCGCGAGATCGGCGCGAGCCTCGGCATCAGCGAGAACAGCGTGAAGATGCACCTGAAGCGGGTGTTCTTCAAGCTCGGCGCCACAGACCGCACCGAGGCGGTCGACCTCGCCGTCCGCCGCGGCTTCATCGCCCGCAGGTGAGTCGCGCGCCGTCCGCGCGCTCAGGTGAGCGAGCACGGGCCGTTCAGGCAGCCGCCGGGGCAGGCCATCACCTCCAGGAAGTTCACGGGGAGCTTCCCGGCGGCGTAGAGCTTGACCATGGCGCAGGTCTTGCGGTCGATGCCGTTTATCTGCTTCGCGTCCAGCTTGAAGCCGGGTATCTTCGCCGTCGCCTCGGCGAGGACTGCGTCCGTCACGCCGCAGCTCCTCGCGTAGTTGCGGGCGGTCGGGTTCGCGGGGCGCTCCACCGGCCATGGCTCGCAGGCGATGACGTCGATCTTGCGTCCGGCGAGGATGGCGCCGAGCTCCTCGAAGGAGAGGACGTAGTCCACGTCCTTGCGCCTCGCCTCGCTGCGCTTCGCGACGCAGGGGCCGATGAACACCGTCTTGGCGGACGGGTCCTTCTTCTTCGCGATTTCGTGCGCGTATACCATGGGACTGGGAGTCAGCGAAACGTGGTTCACGAGGTCGGGCATGTGCTTTCCGACCAGGTTCACCCAGGCCGGGCAGCACGACGTGGTCATGAACGTCTTCTGGTCCTTCTCCATGCGCTCGATGAACTCGGCGGTCTCGTGCTCGGTTGTCTTCTCCGCGCCGAGCGCGACCTCCATGACGTCGGCGAAACCGGCCTTCGCGCAGGCCGAGAGGAGCTGTTCGATCTTTCCGGGGAACTGCTTCTCCGCCGCGGGCGCGATCATCGCGACGAGCTTTTCGCCGCGCTTCATCGCCGCAAGCACGTCCACGAGCTGCGAACGCTCCATGACCGCCGCGAACGGACACGCGGCGAAGCATTTGCCGCAGAAGATGCACTTCTCGAAGTCGATCTCGGCGACGCCCTGGTCGTTCTTGCGGATTGCCCCGACCGGGCAGGCGTCCTCGCAGGGCACTGAAGTCTTGACGATCGCGTGGTAGGGGCAGGCGGTGATGCACTTGCCGCACTTGATGCAGAGGGACTGGTCGATCACCGACTGCCCGCCGACGATGGAGATCGCCTTCTTCGGGCAGTTGTACACGCACGGGCGCGCGATGCAGCCGCGGCAGTTGGGCGTGGAGACGACCTTCGCGTCCGGGCAGCCGCTGCACGCGGGCCCGCACACGCTGAGCGGCGTTTTCGGCCTGGTGTCGTTCGCCCCTCCGCCCCACGCCTTCTCGGCGTAATAGGCGGCGAGGGACTTGGCCTCGTCCGTCTCGTCCTCCACGGACACTCCCAGAAGCGCCATCAGCCGGTACTTGAAGATCGCGCGGTCGTGGTAGACGCAGCAGCCCGACGCGACCGAGTTCTTTGGTCTGAGCTTGATCGGGATCTGGTCGAGCTCCTTCTCGAGCGTGCCGTCGTCGAACGCGCGCACGATGCGGATCATCAGCTCGCGGCGGATGAAAGTGGATCCGTTGAGCATTTTACTCGGCCTCCGTCAGCAGCTCGCCGATGCGCGCGGTCAGCTTCTCCGGCGTGGCCTGCGCCATGATCTCGGTGTCGTTTATGCGCACGTACGGGGCTCCGCCGAGATTCTCCTTCTCGCAGAGCTCGAGGCAGGTCCTCGCCTCGACCTCGACCCTGCCGCGCCATTCGGCGGGAAGCTGGTCTTCGAGGTCCATCATGTTCGCCGCGCCCAGCAGGTAGCACGCCGTGCCGCAGCATATCTCGACTTTGACTTTTTCCATGTCCGTCTCCTTTTCTGTCAGTAGTAGTCTACGGTGACCTTCTTGCGGTAGTTTTTCTCCAGCGCCGCGGCGATGCGCTTGACGACGCTTCGCCTGAGCTCCAGGTCCTGCGGGACGTTCGGATCCTGGTGGGACTCGTTCACCTTCGTGCCGATCACGAACTCGATGCGGTCGTGGCGCATCATGCGCTCGAGGATCGCGCGCGCGGCGGCGGGCTCGCGCTCGGGCGGACGCATCTGCTCGAGCGCCGAAAGGACGCGCCCGAGCGTGAGGATGCCCTCGGTTGCGATGCCGACGCCCTCCATCGTGCCGATCGGCGGCAGGCCGCCGGACGTCCGCATGTCCGAGAGCTTCACCTTCACCTTGACGCCGAGCTCGCGCTCCATGATGTTCGCGGTCGTGCCGCCGCAGATGACGACGTGGTCGAAGCCGAGCGTCGCCTTGCGCGCGTAGTCCGCGTCGTGCTCCTTGTAGAAGGGCGGGCCGGTGAGGACGCGCATGACGCGCGGATGGCGGAGGTAGCAGACGACGCAGCTGATGTCGTCCTTGCAGCCGCCGGGCGCGAGGTAGAGCGCCTCGTGCGCGATCGCGGCGCTCAAGTCACGCGCCGAGATGTCCGGATCGGCGGCGATCCTCTCCTGGGCGAACTTGAGTACGCCCGAGCGGCGCCAGCCGAACTTCATGTCCTTCCTCACACCGAGCCCGGACTGCGTGACGCCGTCCGAGCACAAGATGATGCGGTCGCCGGAACGGAAGTCGGCCTCGCACTTCCGCACCTCGCGGTCCGGCCAGTGCGACGAGACGATCTGCTCGTCCCTGAGCGGAGCGATCTCGTCCGTTCCCCTGAGGTGGATGTAGCCGGGGTTGCCCATCTCGCTGATGCGCGCCTTTCCGCCGAGGCGGAAGTCGAAGAGCGAGAAGGTGGCGTAGCCGATCTTGCGGACCTCGCAGACGGGGAGCGAGTCCATGATGATTTCGACCGCCTCGAGCATGGGGACGTTCGATTCGAGGAACTTGATCGCCATCGAGGTCGTCATCGTCGCGAGCACGTTCGCCTTGACGCCGCTGCCGAGTCCGTCGGAGAGCGCCACGAGGTGCCGGTTCTCCTTCTCGACGGTCATGAACCTGACGTCGTCGCCGCACGCGGCCTGGCCGGTCTTCGTGTACTGGGCGGCCTCCATCTCGATGAAGAGGTCGCTCGCGGCGCTGTAGCCGCGCTGAAGCGCGTCAGCCATTCAGGTACTCCTCGCTTCCGCCTTCGCGGAGCCGCTTGCCGACGGTCTGGGATTCGTACGCGCCCGCGATCTCGTTGAGCATGATCTCCGTCTCGGCGATGTGCTCGCCGAAGAGCCGCGCCACCTGCTGGACGGTGTAGACGTTCTTCCGGATGACGTCGCGCGCCTTCGCGGCGATCTCCTCGCGCCGGCCCTCGTTCTTGGTGACGTCCTGCACCACCGCGCCCGCGAACTTGCCGACGCTGATCGGGAAGACGCTGATCGTGACGATGCGTCCGCTCCACTGCTGCCGGTACTTGACGATCTCGCTGCCGTGCTCCACCGCGCCCGTGAAGAGCTCCGCGAACTCGGGCATGAAGCCGTCCACGCCGAGCCCGTCGAGGTTGCCGAGCGCGTCGTACTCGCCGAGCGCGCCAGCCATTTCCGCGAAGAGCCGGTTGCACTCGACGATGAGCCCCTTCGCGTCGACGATGACGACGCCGGCCGGTATGTACTTGATGAGCGCGTTGGAAGTGCGCTGGAAGTTCTTCTTGAGGTAGATGTGGCACATCGCCTCCTCGGCCTTGCCGGCGAGGAGCGCCTTCGCGAACTCGCGGCACGAGTTGTAGCCGCACGCGCCGCAGTTGATCTCGTCGGCCTTGGCCGTCTTCCCGACGCGCGCGAGCGCGCCCGCGATCGCCGCCTCGTCCGGCTCGTCCTCCACGACCGCCGCGGCCGGATAGGCCGAGGTTCCGCAGTGCGCGAAGCAGCGCGAGGAGGAGGCGCGAATCGGCGCGGTCGCGTCGGTCGCGAAGAGCGTCGCGAGCCCCGAGGCGCCGCGCGGCATGGCGGGGCCGTTGACGCAGCCGCCAGGGCACGCCAGCACCTCGACGAACAGCTTGCGCTGGAAGTTCTCCGGATGCAGCCCGAACTCCGCGGGATCGAAGTCCTCGAGCATCCTGCGGAAGTCCTCGAGCCCCGAGACGGAGACGTACCTGACGTCCGTCCTGCCGTCGCGCAGCGTGTCGTTCATCCCGCCTTCGACGGAGTAGAAGCGTCCTTCCTCGGCCGGCCCAAGCGCGAGCTCGGCCTCCTTGCCGAAGGTGATGCCGCGCTCCGCGAGGAACTGCTCGAGCGCGGGGAAGATGACGGCGAGCGCGAGCTCGTCCGGATGCGCGTCGGACTCGTTCTTCTTCGCCGCGCACGGCCCGAAGAAGACGACCTTCGCGTCCTGGCCGTACTTCTCCCTGATGAGCCGGCAGTGCGCGCGCACGGGCGATGGAAGGGGGGAGATGAACTTGGCGTAGCCGGGCAGGTACTTGCGCACCATGTCGACCGCGGCGGGACAGGCGGACGAGATGACGAGCGGGGAGTCGGTTTCGTCGAGGAGCTTCGAGACGTGCGCGCTCACCGCCTCAGCGCCGTGCGCGGTCTCGCTCGCGCCCGCGAAGCCGGCGGCCTTCAGCGCCGCGGCGATCTGCCCGATCGTCACGCCCTTGAAGTAGCCGGCGAAGCTCGGCGCGACGGACGCGTACAGCTTCGCGCCGGACGCGACGAGCTCCTTGAGGCGCGCGAGGTCGCTCCTGATCTTCTTCGCGTGCGCGGGGCACACCTTCACGCACTCGCCGCAGGCGACGCACGCCTCCGGGATCACGCTCGCCTTGCCGTTGACGATCCTGATCGCCTTCACCGGACAGTGCCGCACGCACTTGTAGCAGTCCTGGCACTCGTTCTCAGTCGTGTAAACCGGGCTTGTGACCGTCATCATGTCAGCCTTTCTGCGGGAACGTCGCCTCGAGGATGTCGCGCATCACGAGCGGGTCCACGTGCTTGTAGACCTTCCCGTCCACGACCACGACCGGACCGTCCGCGCAGTTGCCGGTGCACAGGCTCGCGCCGAGGTCGACGTCGACCTCGTCCTTCAGCCCGCGCTCGGCGAGAAAGCTTTCGCACGCCTCGACGGTCTTCTCGTTTCCGCGCGCGAAGCACGAACTGCCCATGCAGATGGTTATCTGCGGCCTGCCCGTAGTCACTGCCTCGTTCCCCATTTTCAGCTTCGTTCCTTTGTTGAGTCCGTTTTCCGCGTCGAGTTCGTTTCCCGCGGAAACTCCAATCCGACGGATAACGGCGCATAGTATAGCACTTTTCGCGCGCGCGCACAAGTAGAGCGCCGCGGTCGCAGCGGAAATTATCAATTGCCCGCAGGTGAGCCGCGAATTATGGTATAATACGCGCATGATCGAACGCAACACCAAGGAGACGAAGGTCTACGTCGAGCTGAACCTCGACGGAACCGGCGATGGGGTGGTCGAGACCGGCATCGGCTTCTTCGACCACATGCTCGAGCTTTTGAAGAAGCACGCGCTCGTCGACCTGACGGTCAGGGCCTCCGGCGACCTGAAGGTGGACTACCACCACACGGTCGAGGACGTCGGTCTCGTCTTCGGCAAGGCGCTCGACCAGGCGCTCGGCGACCGCGTCGGCCTCGTGCGCTACGGCTTTGCCTCGATTCCGATGGACGAGGCGCTCTGCGAGACCTCGCTCGACCTCGGGGGGCGCCCGTTCCTGGTGATGCAGTGCGCGATGAAGCACATGTTCGTCAAGGACTTCGAGGTGAAGCTCGTCGAGGAGTTCTTCCGCGCCGTCTCGGTCGAGGCGCGCGCGAACATCCACCTCCGCCAGATCTACGGCGACGAGGCCCACCACGTCTGCGAGGGGCTCTTCAAGGGCTTCGCCCGCGCGCTCAGGGCGGCCAAGGCGATAGATCCGCTCGAAAAGGGCGTCCCGTCCTCAAAGGGCGTCATCTGACCCCCGCGCCGGCTCCCGGGCCCGTGATCACCGGACCGTCCGCCTCCGCAGAAGCCGTGGCGGGCGGGTTCGATTATGTCAACCGCCGCTCTGCAACTGCCACCCTGGGGGTTGACAACTCCGGCGGAGTTTGGTAATATTCACAGCAATGAGACAGCGAATAGACATAACTACCGCTATTTTGCGGGGGGGGGGGGGGCAGACCTCTTAGTGGACCATGCCCCGAAAGTGAGACACGAGTCTCCAATCTCGAGAATGGCTGTATTGTAGCATAAATGTCGGAGCTTCGACAAGGATGGGTAGGCTCCGT
>CACXRO010000055.1 GCA_902770045.1 uncultured bacterium | reverse complement strand
GCGGCGCGAGGCCTCGCGCGCGTTCCGCTACGACCGGTGGCAGTTCATGGCGAACGCGGGGGCGCTGCACCTCGACCGCATGTCCGCCGCGCGCGCCGAGATCGTCATGGGCTACCATGTGCTGGAGAAGGGCCTTACCATGCCACATCGCCGGCTTGGCTTCGGCAGGGGCGCGGTCGTCCACTTGGTCCACCTCGTCGACTCGTTCGAGCGGCGCTTCGGCGCTGACGACCCGCAGGTCACGCACGCCGTCGCGGTGCTCCGCGCCTACCGCGAGCTCCACCGCGACTGGCCGGAGCCGATGCCGCGGCTCGACGCGTTCCTCGCCGCGCGGCCGGATGTCCCCGCGGCGCGCGAGCCGCATGTCCGCAGATCCGACTTCTTCGCCGCGAAGGACGCGCCGTTCCCCGAGTTTGCCGCTTCGCGCCACGTCTGCCGCCATTTCTCTGGGTCTGTCCCCCGGGAGACGGTCGAGTCCGCCATTGCGCTCGCGACGACTGCGCCGAGTGCCTGCAACCGCCAGCACGCGCGCGTCCACGTCGTCGACTCGCCCGCGCTGCGCGACCGGCTTTTTGCGCTGCAGGGCGGCACCCGCGGCTTCGGGCAGGACGCGGACAAGGTCCTGGTGGTGACGTCCGACCTCTCCGCCGTCCGCTGGGGTTGGGAGCGCCACGACTGCTACACGAACGGCGGCCTGTTCGTGATGAACCTCTGCTACGCGCTCCACTACCACGGCGTTGCGCACTGCATTCTCCACTGGAGCGTCGCGCCAGAGGCCGACCGCGCCGCGCACGGGCTGCTCGGGATTCCGGCGAACGAGGCGATCGTCCAGCTGATCGCCTGCGGAATGCCGCCGGAGGAGTTCGACGTCGCCGCGTCGCCGCGGCTCGCGGGCGCGGACATCACCACCTGGCACGGAGACGGACGATGAAGATTCTCCTTGGCGGCATTCCGCTAGGCTGCGACAACATCGGCGACGAGGCGATAATCGCAGGCGTCGTCAAGATGCTGAAGGAGTCCGTCCCCGGCGTGGAGCTGACCGTCGCGACGAACGATCCCGCGACGGCGCAGCTTCTCGGCGTCGAGGTCGTGCCGCCGTTCGGCTTCGCCGACGTCGGCTTCGAAGGCTTTGCGGCCGTGGCCAGACGGCACGACGCCTACATCTGGTGCGGCGCGACTGGGCTTTCCGACTATCCCGACGTCGCGCTCGACCTCCTGGAAAAGGCGCAGCGCGAGGGCGTCGCGACATTCGTCTGGGGCGTCGGCATGGACGACGAGCTCAACCCGGTTTTCTTCAAGGCCCACGGCAAGCGCCGCCTGCTGCTCGGCTGCCTTGGGCTCGTCGGCTGGTACGAGCGCCGCCTCCGCGCCCGACTCGCGCGGCGCATCGCGGCGATTCTGCCGCGCTGCCGCGGCGTGTGGCTGCGCGACCCCGAGAGCGCGGCGATGCTGGCGACAATGGGATTCTCCGGCGCCAAGGTAGCCGCCGACTCGGCGATACTGCTGGATGAATCCACGAACCACGAGCCACGAACCACGAACCACGAACCACGAACCCTCGGCCTCTGCATCTCGACTCAAAGACAGGTCGCCGACCTCGCTGGACTAAAGGGGCTTCTTTCGGACGTGCGCTCGGTGGGATGGAAGATTGTCGGAATCCCGATGAACCCCAAGACCGACCGCGCGCTGCTGGGGAAGCTCGGCGTAGAGTGCATTCCCGGTTCGACGCCCGAGGCGGTCATGGCCGCGGCCGCGGAATGCGACGTTGTCCTCTCGAGTCGGCTCCATCTCCTCATCCTCGCCGCCAACGCCGGCACGCCCGGGCTGGGCATCGCGCGCGGATCCAAGCTCGCCAACTGGCTCGCCAACTTCGGCCGTTCCGTCGAGGGGAGCGTGTACGACTGCAAATGGGACAAGGTGGCGGAGCATGTCTTCGCCGCGCCGAATGACCGCGGCGGCTGGGAAGCCGTCCGGGCGAAGGCGTATGCCGCGCTGCACGGGAGGCTCGAGGCCGCGCGGAGGGAACTGGTCCTGGGACTGGAGGGATGCAATGGGAAATAGCCTTCCTTTCGTCAGCATACTTATGCGCGCGCACAACGACGAAGCGCTGATCGGGCGCGCGCTGAAGGCGATCTTCGCGCAGAAGACGGACCTCAAGTTCGAGGTGGTCGTCTGCGACGACGCCTCGACCGACGGGACGCGCGAGGTCGCGGCCATGTTCCCGGTCAGGTTCTTCGAGCGCCCCGAAGGCGAGTACAGGCCCGGCAGGACGCTGAACCCGCTCGTCCGCGCCGCCAAGGGCGACATCGTGGTGTTCAACAACTCGGACGCCGTGCCGCTCGACGAGCGTTGGCTCGACGAGCTGGTGAAGCCGCTTCTCGCCGGCTCGCGGCACGTATTCGCGTTCGCCAACCAGCTGCCGCGCGCCGACGCGCAGGCGCTCGTGCGCAAGGACAACGAGCGCGCCTTCGGCGACGGCAAGGTGCAGGCGACGTGGAGGTTTTTCTTCTCGCTCGCCAGCTCCGCGACCTGGCGGCAGAACCTGCTGGAGGTCCCGTTCGACGAGGACATCCAGTATTCCGAGGACGTCGCCTGGGCGTGGCGCAACTCGCGGCGCGAAGTCGATCCCGTGAAGATCGTGTACTGCCCCGACGCCCGCGTCGAGCATTCGCACAACTACACGCTGAGGGAGCTGGCGAAGCGCTTCCGCGGCGAGGGCGCGGCGGACCGCGTCATTTTCGGGGACCGGCCCTCGCTGCTGCGCGAGCTTGTCGGCGCGGCGCGCGAGACCCTGCGCGACTGGGCCTATCTCCTGCCGCGTCCGCGCGACTGGCGCGAGATCCCAGTAGCGCCAGCGAGGCGCCTGGTGCAGCGGGTGTCGCATTGGAAGGGATGCAGAGGGGCGTGAGACGCGAGACGACAGACGCGCAGGGGTTGGACGTGAGACGCGAGACGACAGACGCGCCTCCTCGCGTCTCGCGTCTAATGTCTCGCGCCCAACCTACATCACCAGGAAAGGCCAACACCTATGACTGAAATTATCGGCGCATACGGCGGCTATCGCAGAACGCTTTCGTTTGGTTTCGCCTGCCTTGTCTATCACGCGACCGAGGTTTTCTGCGAGAGGAACTATTCATACAAAAACGACGCGCTCGGAAAAACAGTCGGGCAGATGATGGGCGCGGCGCGTTCGGCGCGGCAGAACATCGTCGAAGGTTCGTCGCGCGCGGGAACGAGCAAGGAAACCGAGCTGCGTCTTTACGATGTCGCCAAAGGTTCACTCGAGGAGCTGGCGGGCGACTACGAGGCGTTTCTTATCGGGCGCGGCGAGGTGCCGTGGGCTGAAGACGATTCTCGCGTCTCTCGTCTGACGTCTCTCGTCCTCGACCGCTATCAAGGCCCGCTTTCACGCCATGACTACGGCAAATACATTCTCGCGATGCGTGGCCGTTTTGCGCCGTTCCTTGAAGCGGATGATCCGGTTGTCGCGGCGAATTCGGTTTTGATAGCGATTGATCAGGCTTGCAAACTGCTGCACCGGCAGATGGAAAGCATTGCGGCGACGTTTCGCGAAGAAGGCGGTTTCACGGAACGCTTGAGCAAGGCGCGCCTTGAGACGCGCGACGCGCAGATTGTCGCGCAAGGAGCGCCGATGTGCCCGAAGTGCGGCAAGCCGATGCGAAAAATGGTTGCGCGCAAGGGCCGGAACGCGGGCAATGCCTTTTGGAGCTGCACGGGTTACCCTGATTGCGACGGCACGCGAAACTTCGTGGCGGGAGGCAGAGGGGCGTGAGACGCGGGACGACAGACACGCCTCCTCGCGCCCCGCGTCTAATGTCTCGCGCCCAACAACCATAATGAAAATGAAAATTCTTGTCTATATCGAAAAATCCGACATCCGCGGCGGGATCGAGGTCTTCGCCGAGCGGCACGTCGCGGAGCTGCGCGCAGAGGGACACGAGGTGACGATTGCCAATGACGCGAGGCGCGGGACGGCAGACGAGTCTCATGTCTCATGCCCCGCGTCAAAAACAGCCCGCGTCTCGCGCCTATCGTCTCATGTCGAGGAAAAACCGCCTTTCGGCTCTTTCGACGAGATCATCGTCCACAAGTGCTCGGATGTAAAGACGCTCGCCGCGTTCCCGCCCGAGAAGACCGTCTACTACGTCCACGACCACGAGCCGATCTGCCCCAGGACCTACGCCTATACCCCGCTTGGCCACAACTGCACCCGCCCCGGCGGCGTGTGGCCGTGCATCCTCTGCGCACCGCTCTGCCGCAACTGGAGGCCTGCGCTTGCGCGGGTCTTTGCCCAGGGCAGGCGCAGGCGCATCATGGCTCGCTTCAGGAAGATCGTCGTCATCTCCGAGTTCATGAAGTCGCGGCTCGTGGCCAACGGCATCGATTCGGAGAAGATCGAGGTCAGGCCGCCGGTGATTGCGCCCGCCGCCGTCACCGCCGGCTCCGCCGGTCCCGCCGTCGACCTCCTCTACGTCGGACAGCTCATCCGCGGGAAGGGCGTCCAGCTGCTGCTGCAGGCGATGGCCGCGCTCAAGTCGCCGCGCACGCTCGACATCGTCGGAACCGGCAACATGGAGCCGAAGCTCAGGGCGCTTGCCGCGCGCCTCGGGCTTGCAGACCGCGTGAGGTTCAACGGCTTCCAGCCCAATCCGCAGGACTGGATGCGCCGCGCCGCCTGCGTGGTGGTGCCGAGCTTCTGGCAGGAGCCGTACGGGCTCGTCGCGGCCGAGGCCGTCGCGCTTGGCCGGCCGGTCGTCGCCTTCGCGGTCGGAGGCCTTCCCGAGGCGTGCGGCGGCAAGGCTAAGCTTGTTCCGCCCGGCGACGTCAAGGCGCTGGCGGCGGCGCTGGAGATGCAAAAATGAAAGATCCGGTAAAAGTCTTTGTGTTTGTCGACGCCCTTGGCTGGGAACAGGTCGAGAAATACGATTTCCTCCGCGACCTGCTGCCGAACCGCCGCAGGATCGAGATGCAGTTCGGCTACAGCTGCACCGCGATTCCGACGATCCTCTCCGGGAAGCGCCCGTCCGAGCACGGGCACCTCGCGTTCTACGACTACGCGCCGGCGAAAAGCCCCTTCAGGATGATGCGCTATCTCGCGCCGCTGCTGCGGCCGCGCTCGTTCTGGCGCCGCGGACGCGTCCGCCACCAGCTCTCGAAACTCATCAAGCGGCTCTACGGCTTTACCGGCTACTTCCAGCTCTACGGCGTGCCGGTGGAGCGGCTTCCGAAGCTCGACTACTGCGAAAAGACCGACCTCTTCGTCCCCGGCGGTCTCGGGTCCGTGAAGAACCTCGCGGACGTCTGGGGCGAGCAGGGGCTCAAGTACCACATCTCGAACTGGCGTCTCACGGAAGCGGAGAACTTCCGCATCGCCGCGGACCTCTTCCGCCGCGGCGCCGTGGACCGCGCGTTCGTCTATTCTGCCGCGTTCGACGCGCTGCAGCACGACAACGTCGGGCGCGACGACGTCCTCCGGCCGAAGGTGGAGAAGTACGCCGAGTCGATCCGGGCTCTCCACGCCGCGCTCGTCGAGGGCGGCCGCCCCTTCGAGCTCACCGTCTTCTCCGACCACGGAATGACGCCGCTCCGCGGCACTGCCGACGTCCCCGCCGCGCTGGAGGGGACCGGGCTCAAGTGGGGCGAAGACTACGCCAGCGCGATCGACTCGACGATGGCGCGGTTCTGGTGGCTGAAGCCGGGGGCGGAGGGGAAGGTGAGGGCGGCACTGGCCGGGCTACCCGGCCGCTGGCTCTCCGAGGACGAGATGCGCTACCACGGCATCTGGCGCGACGACGCCAAGTTCGGCGACGCGATCTTCCTCGCCGACGCCGGCGTGCAGTTCGTCCCGAGCGACATGGGGGTGAAGCCCCTCAACGGCATGCACGGCTTCGACCCCGCCGACCGCGACTCCGCCGCCGCATGGCTTTCGACGGCGCCCGTGCCCGGCTCGGTGTCGCGCGTCTGCGACTACTTCGCGGTAATGGTCGATACGACCGCTGTGCCGCTGGTTGCTGGTCGCTGAGACGCTTCCAACGCATTGCGTTGGTGTAACATGGTCGGCTGACCCCCTTGCGCGCCGGCGCCGGTTTTTGGTATACTACGCTCCTCCGCGCCCAAAGACGGGGCGGACGCGGCTGAAAACCGCGATCACAGGCAAACCCAAAAGTACAGAAAAGTATTATGGCAATCAGGAAACCCACGCCTCCCCAGGCGAAGAGCGCCGCGATGGCGGAGATGCTCTCGGCCGCGGTGGACGAGGCGAAGTTCAAGACCGGTTCGGTGGTCGAGGGGACCGTCACGGCGCTCAAGGGCGACGACGTGTTCGTCGACATCGGCTACAAGTCCGCTGGCGCGGTGCCGCTCGCGGAGTTCGGCGAAGGCGCAGATCCGAAGGTCGGCGACAAGACGACGGTGATGATCGTGAAGCTCGAGGACGACAAGACGGGCATGATCGAGCTCTCCAAGCGCCGCGCCGACGAGAAGATCCGCTGGGAGAAGATCCTCGACCGCTACGTCGAGGGGTGCGTCGTCACCGGCACCATCAAGAGCGCGGTCCGCGGCGGCCTCATCGTGCAGGTCGACGACGTCGAGGCGTTCCTCCCCGGCTCGCAGGTCGAGATCACCCCGGTCAAGGAGCTCGAGCCATACGTCGGGCAGACGTTCGACTTCAAGGTCATCAAGATCTCCAACGAGCGCCGCAACCTCATCGTCTCGCGGCGCGAGCTCATCGAGGGCACGCTCGCGGAGAAGCGGGCGGAGCTGCTGGCGACGCTCCAGAAGGGCGAGCTGCGCAAGGGCCGCGTGAAGAACATCACCGACTTCGGCGCGTTCGTCGACCTCGACGGCATCGACGGTCTCCTCCACATCACCGACATGAGCTGGGGCCGCATCAAGCATCCGAGCGAGCTGCTCAAGGTCGGCCAGGAGGTCGAGGTCATGGTCCTCGACGTCGACCGCGACCGCGAGCGCATTTCGCTCGGCCTCAAGCAGACCACGCAGAACCCGTGGGACACGATCCAGGAGCGCTTCCCGGTCGGTTCGCGCGTGCAGGGCAAGGTGGTCAACCTCGCCGCCTACGGCGCGTTCGTCGAGATCGCCCCCGGCATCGAGGGCCTCGTCCACATCAGCGAGTTCAGCTGGACGAAGCGCGTCGCCCGCGCGAGCGACATGCTCTCGGTCGGCGACGAGGTGCAGGTCGTGGTGCTGTCCGTCGACACCGAGAACCAGAAGATCGCCCTTGGCATCCGCCAGACCCAGGACAACCCGTGGGACACGGTGCAGGAGCGCTTCCCGGTCGGTTCGCGGATCCGCGGCAAGGTGCGCAACTTCACGGCCTACGGCGCGTTCGTGGAGCTCGAGGAGGGCATCGACGGCATGATCCACGTCAGCGACATGAGCTGGACCAGGAAGATCAACCACCCGTCGGAGTGCCTGCAGAAGGGCCAGGAGGTCGAGGCGGTCGTCCTCGACGTCAACCCGAAGGAGCAGCGCATCTCGCTCGGCCTCAAGCAGGCGCAGCAGGATCCGTGGGACGACATCGCGAAGAAGTTCCCGGTCGGCTCGGTGGTCAAGGGCAAGGTCTCGAAGATCGCGTCCTTCGGCGCGTTCGTGGAGCTCGAGGACGGCGTGGACGGTCTCGTCCACATCTCGCAGATCTCCGACCAGCGCGTCGAGAAGGTCAAGGACGCCCTCGAGGTCGGCCAGGAGGTCGAGGCCCGCGTGGTCAAGGTCGACCGCGGCGAGCGCCGCATCGGCCTGTCTATCCGCGCGATGGGCATGACCGAGGACGAGGTCCAGGGCCTGGTGGCCGAGGCGGCCGGCGAGGAGAAGGCTCCCGTCAACGCCGCAACCACCGGCAGCGAAAGCCTCGGTGGACTCTCCGCCGCGTTCGACAACGCCTTTGCGAACGTCGAATGGCAGCCCGGAGAGGCGAACTAAGGGAACTCAGACGAAAGGAACGGAACAATGTCCAGAGTTTGCGAAATCTGCGGCAAGGGCCCGGCGACGGGCAACGTCATCGTCCGCAAGGGCTCGCCCAAGTACAAGGGCGGCATCGGCCTGCACACCACCGGCATCACGAAGCGTCGCTTCCTGCCCAACCTGCGCTCGGTGCGCGTCGCCGACGGCAAGGGCAACGTCAAGCGCATGCGCGTCTGCGCGGCGTGCATCAGGTCCGGCAAGGTCACCAAGGCCTGATCCGCACCTCCGGCTCCCACGCCGGCACGGCGCGGCGGTTCCGTCCCCACGGAACCGCCGCTCTGTTTTTGCCTGGCTGCGCGGCGGTTGGGTTGTTGGGTGGTTGGGTGGTTAGCACGAACCACGAATTTTGGTATACTACGCAGCAGTGAGACCGAGTAGCACCATGTGCGCGACTGCGCCGTCCATGATCTCCTCCGCGGCAGATGCGGCGAAGAGCGTGGCGGAGGTCAGCCCATACACCGCTTCAGCATATGCGGTAAAGCACATGCAGGATGGTCTGATCCGAACGACGATAGCATAAGGTCAGAAGGATATGGCGCGGAAATTGGCGATGACAACGTTGTTGGCTGTGGCGGCGCTTTCCGCTGCGGCGGGCGGCTCATTCACGAACGATCTCAAGTATCTGAAGGGCAAATGGCGAACGGATGTTACTGATAAAGGCACCGGCCTGGACACGGACGGCGTCCTTGCGGGGTGGTGCGAGATCGTGGCGGCGCGCGGCGACGAGCCGTGGGAAACCACCAAGGCGAAGCTCTTTGCGTTCGGTTGCGACCGCACGGCGATTGGCGTGTCGCCGCACGACTGGTTTCCCGCATTTGCGCCGTGGTCGTTCCATCGCGGACATCCGCTTTTCCGGAAGATCCTTTCGCCCCGCGCCGCAGAAGTTGACGCTGCCCATTCGCCTGGGCTCCGGGAGAAGATCGCCGCCGGCTCGAAGATCGGGCGTTGGACCGTGTGGAAGGACTATTCCCACTGTGCGCCCGACTGGGACTACATCCTCCCGCTCGGCTTCCCCGGCATGCGCGAGAGGCTGCTCGCCAATTGGAAGGACACGACCTACTACCATTCGCGGCGCATTGCCGCCGATGCGACGTTGCGCCTTGTGGGGCGCCTCGCCGAACACGCCCGCCGCGCGAACGAGGCTTCCCCCAGCCCCCGTCTCGCCGCCGAGGCCGCCGCCCTCGCCCGGCTCCGCGAAGGCGCGCCCCGCACCGCCTACGAAGTGCTGCTTTTCATCTATCTCGAATGGGTGATGGGCGAGAATTTCGATGGATTCCAGGTGCGTACGCTCTCAAACCTCGACCGCATCCTCACGCCGTACTACCGCGCGGACCTCGCCGCCGGACGCACCACCGAGGCCGAGTTCCGCGACCAACTGCGCCATTTCTGGTGGCAGTGGGGCTCCATCGACAACTACTTCGGGCAACCCGTCTATCTCGGCGGCACCAAGTCCGACGGCACCACGGAGTACAACGAAGTCTCCCGCATTCTGCTCGAAGAGCACGATCGGCTTGATCTCCCTACGCCAAAGGTCCACATCAAGACCGGACCTTCCACGCCCGACTGGGTGTGGCGCAAGACGCTCGACCTCGCGCGCCGGCAGCGCTCCGTCACTTTCTGCGGCGAGGAGCCGATCGCCCGCGCAATCACCGGTCTCGGCTACACGGCCGAGCAGGCGCGCACCTGCGCCATCTGGGGATGCTACGAATGGGGCATACGCGACAGCTGCAACGACACGATTCCTTCCTACGTCAGCGCGCTGAAACCCATCGAACTTCTGCTGGAAAAATGCAGGAAAGCCAGCAACTCGCAGCTCGCAACCTTCGGCTCTTTCAAGGAAGCCTACTTCAAATTGTTCGCGGATACCACCCGCGAGGCGCGCGAACTGGCGTTCGAGACGGAGAAGTGGACCCACGAGGTCAATCCGTCCTTGCTTTTCTCGCTCTCCGTCGAACACAGCGTAAAGACCGGGCGCGACGCCTACCACGACGGCACCGCGCACGGCAACAACTCCCACATACTGCTCGTCGGCCTCGGCTCGGCCGTCGATTCGCTGCTTGCCGTGGAGGACATTGTGTTCAAGGATCGCACTCTCACCCTTTCAGAGCTCGGAGACGTCATGGCAGCGAACTGGAAGGGGCACGAGGAACTTCGCCTCAAGACGCTCCGCTCCAAGCGCAAATGGGGCAACAACGACCCCGAGGCCAATCAGCTCGGGCACGACATCGCCCGTTGCTTTGCTCGCCAGGCGAACAACATCCCCAACTCGCGCGGTGGCCGGTTCGTCACGGGCGGACACAGCTCGCGCCGGTTCGTCGACTTCGGCAGGCTCACTGGCGCGACGCCGGACGGACGCCTCGCCGGCGAGGAGATGTCGAAGAACCTCTCGCCTGCGCCGGGCGCGGACACCGAGGGCGTCACCGCGCTCATCAACACCATTGCCGCGCTTGATCCCGCCGATCTGCCGATGGACCTTCCGCTCGATGTGATGCTGCATCCTTCGGCGGTCGCCGGCGACAAGGGCCTCGATGTGATGCGCGTGCTGGTGGAA